>CP031964.1:1219261-1524077 GCA_003443635.1 Flavobacteriaceae bacterium
GTAGAGATATAACCATCTATATGTGGGTCTTTGGTATATTTTGCAACTGTGGAATATTTGTTTTTACTTGGTGCTAAGAACACCAAATTATTTTTATAAACTGGGAGATTAGATGATCGATATCCAAATGCGAGAGGATGTGTTACATCTAAATCGACGTTAAATATAGCTCCACCTAAACGTTCTCGTCCAATATTTTCTGATGCGTCTACATAAGGTTTTCTTGTTACTGTTTTAGTTGAATCTTTTGCTTTTTTAGTTAAAGTTTCGTTTACTAATTTTTGGTTAATTAGCCAACTAGAAGCATTAGCTATAGTAATTAGTGTATTGCCTTTAGTAACCCAATTTTTTAATCGTTCTAACTGAGTCTTATTTAAGTTATATCTTCCAGATACCATAACTAAAGAATTATAGTTATCTAAATCTGCAAACCTAAAATTTTGCATTCTAATTTTAGTAATTGGCATATGTAAGCGTGTATCTAGTAAATGCCATACTTCTCCGGCTTCATAAGAGTTTACACCTTCACCAATTAAAAGAGCTGCTTTAGGTTGTTCTAAAGTGACAAAGTTTCGACTACCTAAATCAATTCCCTTTACACTTAAACCTGAATCTACTCCATAAACAGGAATATTAAATTTTTCTTGAGCTTCTTTTACAATTGTATAAACTTCATCAATAGATTTTGACTGTCTACTCACAGGAATCAACAAGCTTCCATAGTTTAAACTTTTGATACCATTTTTAGATTTAATTGAAAATGGTTTAAAGGCAGATGAAACAATAAGCCCTTCAGATTGCATATAATATAAAGCTCCTGATGTGTTATAATCATCCCAATCGGCTACATAGGCATACTCTGATTTTTGAACTCTAGAGACTCTAAATAAGTTATCTGTAGATGTGATTTCTTCTTCTAGATTAGAAGATTTAGTTAAACCTTTATATTTTATATTATAAAAGTTTGCAACGCTCCAAGCTGATGCATCATAAAACACACTATCTCTATATTTACTGTACGTTTCAAACATAGTTTGAACCATACGTTGTTGTGGTTGTTTTAATGGTACTACGTATTTTTCACCTTTCTTATATACTTTTATTCTGTGTATTAAAAGCTTATCAATAAAAGCTTTTGTTCTGTTTTTATCAAATTCATCACTAAACTCATATGCAGAAATCCCGCTTTTAGGATTTTGTTTTATAGCAGATTTAAAGAAGTTTTGTTGGTACTGTCTTAACCTTGCTTTGTTTTCAACGGCGGCTTTAACAGTTGTAACACTTGATGTATATTGATTTCTGATAGTAAACGGAAAAGAAATGGTTCCAAAATCTGTGTCTTGAAGATGCCCTCTGGAACTCGCTTGCTCAAATAATAAAGCTAAAGCTCCTTGTAAATCTGGATAAGATGACCCGTACCCTGGATATGTACCATCGTAAGCCTCTTTTGTAAAATAGAATGAACCAATATTATCTAAAGCATCAGAATAATAGCCAGCAAACAAATTGTTTAAATCTTCATAATTCTCTTTTGGCATTATAGGATCTTGAGAACCAATAGGCTTCATAGGTTCAAAAAAGTAAGTACTATTAGTACCCATTTCATGAAAATCTGTCACTACATTAGGATACCAATCATGATACCAATTTAATTTCCCTCTACTTTCAGGATTAATAGCTAATAACCAATCACGATTTAAATCAAACCAAAAATGATTTGTTCTACCACGAGGCCAAGCTTCATTATGTTCAGCATCAACATTATCTGAGACTAAAGGATTAGACTTATACTGATTTGCCCATTGTGTATGACGATCTCTACCATCGGGATTAATCGTGGGATCTATAAATACAATTGAGTTTTCGATATAGCTTTTTATTTCTGGATTATCTGATGCCACTAAAGTATAAGCCATTAGTAAAGAAGCTTCTGTACTTGAAGGTTCGTTACCATGTACGTTATATCCTAATTGAATAAAGATAGGGACGTCGTTGTAATTTGTAGGAGATGCATTTGTATTTGTAAATGCTAAATGTTGCGCTTTTAAAGTTTCTAAATTATTAATATTCTCAGGAGTAGAAACAGTTAACATTACTAATCTACGGTGCTCGTGAGTTTTTCCATAATCTGCTATAGTTGCTCGATCTGATAATTCGGCGAGCTTTGTTAAATATGCAACAACTTGATCGTACCTTGTATGCTGTTCACCTATACCATAACCTAAAAAGGCTTCAGGAGATGGAATATTAGGGTTAAAAGGCCCTTTGTTTTTTAAAAAGTACTCTTGTGCAGATGCCGATATTACCATAATTACAGAAGTAATTACAGCGATAAATAACTGTTTCGTTAGTGTCATAGAATTGATTTTGATATGATCTCAGAAAAATTAAGGTCGATAAAAATAGTGATTTATGAGGTTACTTTATAATAAGATGCGGTACATTTTCTAGATTCCAATCAATAACTAATCCGCCAGCTAAACTTTGTGCGATATCTTTTCCGTATAGATGTTCGGCTAAATATAAGGCGGCTTCAAAACTCTTAGCGCCTCCTGCTGAAGTAATATATTTTCCATCGTGAACAAATAATACATCTTTTCTGATATCGAGTTCTGGAAACATGTCACGCATTTTGTCTATATCGCTAGGGAAAGTTGTTGAAACGGAATTATTTAATAAGCCAGCTTTAGCAAGTACAAAAGCGCCATCACAATGAGAGGTCATAAATTTTGCTGTTTTATCAACCTCTTTTACAAAATTAATCATTGCTTCATCTTCCAAGTCAGTATCTAAATGGTGTTCTGCACTGGGAATAACAAGAATGTCAATTTTTGGTAATTCGTCTTTTAAATAATTAAAATCGGGTAGAAGACGCATCCCTTCAAAAGTCGTTATTGGATGATTAGTATTAGCAACCGTAAATACATTCATTGCTTTAATATTATCTCTAAAAATAGTATGCTGAAAGATATCGTATGGTGCTGTGAGTTCTGTATTATATACACCCTCCATTATTAAAAATGCAACATTATAACGGTTAGGTTCTAATTTAGGAAAGACTTTATTCTCTTCTATTAATTTGTCATTCTGAACTTGATTCAGAACCTCAGTTTCTTTTTTTTTAGAAGAATTACAACTAAAAAGAAATGAGATGGAGATAAGATAAATTAGATTTTTCATTTGTTGAAATTAATTGATTCGCCAAGGTGGATTTTTTCGATACTTCCCAGCTTTATATAAAATAATTTTATTTCTATCTAAATCATAAAAATGTGCTTCTCTCTACAACCATGATTTGTCTTCTGGAAGTTGTGTAAATATAATTCCTTTTTCCTGAAGTGTTCTAACTATGTCACCTAGATTATCATCTTCAAAATAAATAGTAATGTCATCTCTACATTCATTTTTTAGTTATTATATAACGTTTTAATATAAATAGTAAAAACGCAGAAAGCATAGCTAATACAGTTATGATATACCATGTATTATCAAAACCAAATTTATTGGTCATTTGCATACCTGCATTATGTCCAAAAATATGACCTACAGAAAATGCCATAGAATATAAGGCCATATATTCACCTTGGTTTCCTTTTTTTGCACGCTCTACAGCAAACGCATTCGAAAAAGGTAATGCAATCATTTCTCCTATGGTCATTAAAAACATTCCAATAATTAATATTCCAGACCAAGATGTAAAGTTTAATACAATTAAACTAGCTCCTGTCAATATCGCTCCAAACACCATTAAACTTAGTTTAGTATAACGCGTATTTTCTAGCCATTTTATAAGTGGCATTTCAAATATGAAAATAAACAATCCATTTGCACCTAAAAGCAGCCCTATTTCAAATTCACTTAGAGTATGTGCTTCTCTATAATATATTGGAACTGTCGAAAAGTATTGTAAAAACACAATTCCAAAAAGAATCATTGCACTTAAGAATATTAAAAATACACGATCAGCATAGGCTGATTTTGGGTTTTTAGTTTTTACTTCATCTACAACTCTTGCTTTTTTAGGATTCAATACATTTATTAATAAAAAACAAGCAGCTATGCATGTAATACCATCTACCCAGAAAAGCCCACCATAGCTTATAGCAGTAATTATTAATCCACCTAAGGCTGGCCCAGCAGAAAATCCTAAATTTATAGCTAAACGAATTAAAGTAACTGAACGTGTTTTGTTTTTAGGCTTGCTGTATGCGCTTAATGCTACAAACATTGCTGGTCTAAACATATCTGCGATTAACATCGTAATAAAAACACCAGCACAAAGCGATAAAAAAGTATTTAAATATTGTAGACCAATAAATAAAAACCCAGTAGTAAATAAACTGTAAATCATTACTTTATAATAACCAATTTTATCAGTTAATTTTCCGCCTAACCAAGAACCTCCAACAGATCCAACTCCAAAAGCAGTCATGATCCAACCAATATTTGGTAAAGAAAACTGTAAATCTTCTTTAAGATAGAGAGATAAAAAAGGAATGACCATTGTACCTGCTCTGTTAATGAGTGTAATAAGTGCTAGCCACCAAACTTCTCTGGAGAGGCCTTTAAAAGTGTTAATGTAATTGTTAAATAAAGTTTTCATTTTTTGTTGGTTATGGTATAAAGTAAAAAAGTCCAGCTATTTAGCTGGACTTTTTATATTGTAATATCTTATAGTTATATCACCTAAATATATAAGTTATCCAGCTCCTAATTAAAGAAGACCAAGGTTGCTTATAAATAGTGACAAAATTCATTTTAGATTATTTTAATGCATCAAAGCTATGGAAAAAAATCTTATGTTGTATTTTTGAAAATGAAAAAATGAGAATGAAACAAATAATTTATCTTTTTTTAATACTCTTTATTTCTGGTTGTGGACCGGAAAAACGCCCCATTCAGGGAGAAACGGAATACCAACGTAAAGTAAATGCCGATTTTAAAGATGCTTCTAAATCGCCTTTAAAAAAGAAAGATAGGGAGAATTTTACAGGATTAGATTTTTTTAAGTTTGATGAATCTTATATAATTTCGGCTCAATTAGAACGAACTCCTAATACTGAGTTTTTTGAAATGCCAACAACCACAGGCGAAATATCTCGAGAACGTGTTTATGGAATTTTAAAGTTTGAATTAAAAGGAAAAGTATACCAACTTGAAGTTTATCAAGGTGAAGAATTAATGGCTACTGAAGGGTTTGAAGATTATTTATTTTTACCATTTATAGACGATACTAATGGAGAAACTACATATGGAGGTGGCCGTTATATTGAATTGAGGGTTCCAGATGGTGATATTATAGAAATTGATTTTAATAAGGCTTATAACCCTTATTGTGCTTATAACGAAAAGTTTTCTTGCCCTATTGTACCAAGAGTTAATTATTTGCCTCTAAAGATTGAAGCAGGGATAAAAGCTTTTAAGAAGAGTTAAATGCTTTTTGCTAAAAATAATCCTAAGAATACTGCTAAAAAAGCAACGACAAAACTACCAATAGTATAGAAAGCAAAATTGGTAAAATCTCCATTTTTTAAAAATACATGATTTTCATATGCAAAAGTAGAAAACGTAGTGAAACCACCACAGAAACCAGTTGCTAGAAGTAAGGTTTGATTTTGTGATAAAGTTTCGTTTTTTGCTGCAAAACCTAAGATAATTCCAATAATAAGGCTTCCTAAAATATTTGCAGTAAACGTACCCCAGGGAATTCCTGTTTCTGTACTATTTAAATATTTTCCAATAATATAACGTAGTGTACTGCCAAAACCACCACCTATAAAAACAAGTAAAAGTTGTTTCATCTGTTTAAATAATATTGTTTTTATCTATCAGATGTAATTCGTTATTAAACATCTCGAATGATGAAAACTTAATCATTATGACTCATTTCATAAAAGCCTATTCTTTGATTGGTATATAAATTTCGGTCAACCAATCTGCTGGATTTGGATATTGCCCTGGGTCATTAGCATATACTTCAAAAGGCTTTATAGCATCATTTATAACTAAATTATTTCTCTCTATATATGTATATACTTCTTGCCAAGCTATACCTAAGTTATTGTAATTTCCTTTAAAAGTAGCCTTCAAAGCTTTTGTTTTTGGAATATAACCACATAGTATTTGGTTATCTCCTTCAATAGTGATTTTTTCTTTTACAGGAATGGCATTACTCATAATAACATTACCATTTTCTAAATCATTCTCTAAATAAATAGTAAATGGACCTCCACTAGGTAATATTTGCTTATCAGTCATGTAGCTTACTAAATGTCCATATTGTTCACCCATAAGTTCACTTATGTTTGCAGCAGAGGCAGATGTGGTTTTATATAAATGAAACCCGCCACCATATTCTGTTGTTCCATTAATTTCAACACTATATTTTTTTGTGCTTTCAACAACAATACTATCCAGCTTTTCGAGGCCTCGTTCAAAATTTGGCCCAATCATTTTGTCAAAACCACCAGAAAAAGCAGCAAAAGCTTTAAGTATAAATGGAACTTTATCTGATGTCATTTTCCAAATCACTTTAGTACTATTGTTATCAGAAGGTTCAAAAAACCAATTCACTTTTGAAGGTTCAAAATCGTCAAACTGCATTTCTTGTTCTATAGATACATTAGGGGTTGTCGATAAAATTTTCATTTTGCCAGTTCCATCTTTATCCATCCAAGAAAAAGAACCTCCTATTCCTGCTGTTTGATCAGAATAACTAAATGTAGTTGTTGGATCTTTCTCTTTCCAAGAAGACCAATCCTCCCAATTTTTAAAATCAATAACATTACTGTATACAACTGCAGGAGCAACATTTATAGTACGTGAACGTGTAACCTCGTAACTATTAGGTTGTACTGAAATATAAATTGCAGTACCAATAATTAGAATTAAAAGAAAGAAAAATATGTATTTTAAAGACTTCATAATTGATAGGGAATTATATCAAATATAATCAATTTATGATTTACGTCTTATTCCAATACAATAATTTAAGATAGAGCGAATGAAAAAACTTTTTAAATAGTATGTTTATTAAACACGCCTCTTTTTGTTAACACTTAGTATTAGCAAAATGAAATTTAGTATTATAAGTGCAGATATGATAATTAGTAATGTCATTTTATAGCTATTTAATATATAACAGTTAAGTATGCAATTTTCCTACCCAGCAGTTATTTTTAAATGAAAATCTTACCCAATAAAAAACCCTCATTAATTAATGAGGGCTTTAAAATAGCTGGATTTTTAATTAACTCTCATAATTGATTAATAGCGTTTTGCCAGTTATTTGTTTGTTGGCTCATTTTGCTTAGTTTCTGAAATAGAGAAACCAATATTTATACCTACTCCTAACCAAGGTTTTCGATCAAATATCCAATTTACTTCTCTATCACTATTACCTAGATGATCCCAACCGTACTGTAAACCTAAATTAACACTTTTAGTAAAATGAATAACAAGTCCTCCCGAAATACTAAATGCACTAGCTGTTCGATTATCTTCTCCAATTAAATCACTATTTTCAGGATTTAAACTTACTGTAGCCAAGCCTATACCTAAAGTTGGTTCAATTAACCATTTATCATCAAGTTTTCTACTTATTCTAATTTGCCCTCCAATATTCATTCCTAAGTTTACATTTTGTTCAAAATCAAATTCATCTCCAAATCTTAATTTAAAGGGAACTGTAAAAAAACCTGCTCTAACACCTTTAAAACGTTTATAATAATCATATCGAGTTGTGTAGTTATTAAAATCTTCAATAGATAACTCATGAGTTTTTATATCTGTTGTATCAATATCAATATTGAATATTTCTTGTAATTCTTTGTTAAAATTATTCAAGTTTGATTTAAAAGAACTTTCCTCTACTATATTTATGTTTTTAGAAAATAAATTATTAATACTATCTGTCATTAATTTTATTGAATTCTGACTTGAGGAAAGTATTGAATCTAACTTATCTTTTTTAGTTACATAATAATATCTATTATTCAAAGGCTTAGTATTTGAATCTGTACCAACAAACTTGTAATAAATAAATTTTACAATACTATCATCAACTTTAATAACTTTTATTTTATGACCAGGTTTAAATTGGATAGATTTCTTACTATTATAAACTGGTCCAGCAAACTTATAGTTTGTACCAACTTCTTGAGAATAGCTTAATAAGCATTTAAATATAAAAAAAATTAAAAGTAGCTTTTTCATAATTACTGGTTTTAGTTATTCAAACCTAGTAATTATGAAAAAGTGAAGGAATACCTAATTCAAGGTATATTTAAAATTGGTATTTTTTTTCTAAAGCATAACGCATTAATTCACCTTTGCCTTGAAGCCCTAGAATACGGATCATATTTTTACGGTGTGTATCTACCGTATAAACACCTATAAACAATTCGTCAGCAATTTCACGAGACGTTTTGCCTTGAGCGATGAGGTTTAGAATTTCTATTTGACGTTTAGTCAACACCCCTTTTTTCTTTATGTTACCATTAGATTTAGTATCTACATTAATATTAGAGTCAAAATAAGTATCGCCTTTATATACAGATCTAACAGCGTTTAATACTTCACTTAATGGGGAATTTTTAAGGATATACCCGTTAGCTCCTGCACCCAACATTTGTTGTATGGCATCTTCTTGATCAAACATGGTAAAGGCTAATACTTTAATTTCAGGATGTTCTTTTTTAATGATTTTTGTAGCAGCAATACCATCTAGTTTTGGCATACGGATATCTGTAATGACCACACTTACATGTTTCTTTTTAATAATATCTAGTAAACCCTCACCATTATTAGCTGTACCTACAATACTAATATCCTCTTCGTATTCTAGTAAGAGTTTGATACCATCTATAAGTGATTGATGGTCTTCGGCGATGGCTAGTCGTATCATACAGGTAAATCTATAATTATAGTTGTTCCTTTATTAGGTTCAGACTCTATGGTTAATGTACCTTCCAAATGTTCAACGCGTTTGTCAATACTACTAATACCCATACCTTTTTTAGATTTTGTAATTTGAGAGGGATTGAACCCTTTACCATTATCTTCGACCATAATATTTAAAGTGCTATTATGATTAGTCAAGTGTATAGTAGTTTCAGTAGCTTCAGCATGTTTAATAACATTAGTAATTAACTCTTGTATAATTCTAAAAATAGTGAGCTCTAAGCTGTTTTCTAAACGATGTTCTAAGCTATGATCTACGACATCGATCTGTATTTTATTAGATGCAGAAACTTTTTTAGCCATTTGTTGTACGGCTTTTAATAAGCCTTGTTTCGCAATAACGCCTGAGTTTTTAGCATGTGCCACAGTTCGTACTTTTTGATACGCTTCTTCTATAAGTGTATTGGTTTTATCAAATAAATCTGGTGACTCGTTATCTTGTAAAGCATTAAAATGGAGTTTTACATTGGCCATTAAGCCACCTAAATCATCATGCAAATCATTAGCAATACGCTGTCGTTCTTTTTCCTGACCTTCTATCATGGCATCAATGGCCGTGAGTTCTTGTTCTTTTAAAACGCTTGCTAATTTTTGAGATTCTAAAACTTTTTCTTGCTCAGCAAGTTTTTGTTTGCGTTTTGTGTTTTTTTGGATTAAAAAGGCTATTATAGAAATAAATATAATTATTAATGTAGAACCAATCCACAGATTTTTATTTCTACGCTCTGTCTTTTCAATATTATTTTCTAATTGAATATTTTCTTTTTCTTTTTCACTTACCTCATATTTAGTTTGTAATTCTGCTATATTTTTACTTTCATTAATTTTGCTAATGCTATCACTATAAGTTTTATGAAGTTCTAAATAATGCAATGTAGAATCAATTTCTCCCTCTTCTTTATATATATAATACAAATCTTTATATAAATTATTTGTGATATGTAATTTTCTTGAAGGTAAATCCTTTTTTAGGCTATCTAATTTATATAACCATTCTTTCGTCTTCTTTAAATTATTTTCGTATAAATATGTTCTTGAAATATTGTAAATATTTGTGGCTTGCAATAATATATTATTTGGGCAAGCACATATTTTAATCGCTTTTGTGTAATAATATCTAGCTGAATCTTGTATTCTATTATATTCGGCATAAATTAACCCTTTGTGTAAAAGAGCATTAATTAACATGACTTTATTATTAGTTTTATTAGAAAGACGGATGTTTTGCTCAAACTCTTTTAAAGCTTTTTCACCATTTCCATTATAGTGATAATGTTTTCCCAGTGTATTATGGTAACTATTGGAGAAATAATCATTCTTTAATGAATCTTTGATTTTTGTATAAACCTCAATCCAATCTTCAATTTTTTCTTTATATTTATTTTCGCTATATATTAGTAGCACTCTTTGGTAGAGTAGATTAATATAATAAGGATCTATTTTAATTCTAGATATATTTTTTGCATCAAAGTAATTTTCTAATGCTTTACCATAATCTTTATTCACTTCATGTAAATACCCTTTCCATAAATAATATTGGAATAATTGATTTTTAGGAGTTTTATTATTAAATAATTTTTGAGCTTTGTTTAGCCAAAATAAAGCAGAATCTTTTTCAAAGTTAATTGCGTAAGTTTTTCCAATAAAAATTGAATAATGAATCTTTGAGCTATCTTTTTTATATTGTTTTAATATAATCTGCTTTGCAGGTTTATATTTCATATTCAAAAACTTGCTTTCGGCTAAATCATATATGGAATCATTTTTTTGTAACGCGTAGTTATTAAATGTAAGGAGTAATGAAATAAATAAAATAATAAATCTCAACTAATGGGTTATTTAAATGATTAGTGTTAAAGATATGAAAGTATTTTTAACACTAATCATATAATTAATTGCCTCCTCCTGGTGGAATTGTACAACTGTCACCAGATTCAACAGTTTGTTCTTGTTTTTGCTTTTCCAATACTTCTTTTCCTCTACAGGGGATAGATCGCAGTTTACCGTCAGAATTATATTTGAACCTAGGGGTTTTATCATCAAAAAGAGGGTAATTTTCCAATTCACAATTACCTTCACTATTAGGTTCTCCAACGTTTTTAACTTTAACTTGGATTAATTCTAGATTTTCAATAGGAATATCTTTCATAATAAAGTTAAAAAATTTAAACATATCTTTTTCAGAACCTTCTTTGTATTCTAATTCAAATGTGATTATCGTAATTCTATTATTCAAATTTTTATGCATTTTAACGCTTGCCTTATAAGGATCTTCTTTTGATTTAACAGGAATGGTAATTCTTAAATCGAAAAATTTTCTAGGATCTTCATGAGGCATTGTATAAGCCGTCTCATGTTGTGGTTGAAGATAAAATGGTCCATCATTCATAATTAAAGGATTTTATAGTTATTTATTAGTATTTAATTTATGTTTATAAATATGTTTGGTGTATTTGTTTAATCCTTTTTATATTAAAGGATTAAACAAATACACCAAAACAAAAACTGCGATGGCTCCAGAAGTGCTAATAGTTGGTTCTTTTTCTAAAAGAGACATATTATTAGATTCTTCATTACCATTTGCATTAGTACGCATCAGTTGATCACCATTAGGCTTATGGTTTAAAGAAATCATACCAGGAATTGAGATGCTTATCGAAGCAGCAGCAAGTGCTGTAAGTACACGATAAAACCAAAAGTGTGGATCATTTTCAAAATTAAGATCCATTTTTCGAGTAATAATCATAATTACTGCAAAAGCAATAATGCCAAATAAAAACATAGTGACAGGTGAGATTAATTTTTTCATTATAATGATGGTTAAAGATTAATTAACAATGCAAATATGTTATAATGCACTACTTGAAAACATACCCATTACTAGGTAAATTCATGCCTTTAAGATAAGAAAAAGATTAATATATCAGAAAATTCGGATAAATGAAGAATTATCCAAGTACAAATTTAATCGCCACAATCATCCCTAAGAAAGCGATAAAAGCCAATAAAACCCATAAACTTCCTTTGTAATAACGGCGATGTAATTTTAGATCTTTTCGATACACAAAAATCATTAAAATTATAAATACGATAGCAAAAATTATCCCGAATATTATTTGTCCTTTACTAAACATATTTATGTATTTTTAAACTCGATTTTTAGCAATCCAAAAATAACAATAATATGTAGTATTGGATTTATAAATAATAAATAAATATAAATGAAAAACAAAATAGAAGCAGTAAAAGCATTTCATACTGCATTTAAAATAGGACATAGAGAAACTCCAAAAGCAGATTTAGGCATTGATAAAAACACATTGCGTTTTAACTTAATGAAAGAAGAAAATGAAGAATATTTTGAAGCCGCGAATGCTAATGATTTGGTTGAAGTGGCAGATGCACTAGGAGATATGTTATACATATTATGTGGTACAATTATAGAACATGGAATGCAACACAAAATAGAAGAAGTGTTTAATGAGATCCAACGTAGTAATATGAGCAAATTAGGAGCTGATGGGCAACCTATTTATCGCGAAGATGGTAAAGTACTTAAAGGACCAGATTACTTTAAGCCAAATATTAAAACCATATTAGAGTCATAAAAAAAGAGAAGCATTTGCTTCTCTTTTTTTGTTAAATTTTATATCTCCAATTATGAGAATCGACATCAATATTGTATTGAATGTTTAAAAGTTTTTCTTTAAGCATATCTGCATAAGAATGTTCTTGTTTTGGTAATTCAAAAATTTCTTTACCGTGTTTGAAAGCAGAAATTGGACTGATTACTGCAGCAGTACCAGCACCAAACATTTCTTTTAATTCTCCATTTCTGGCAGCTTCTTTAATTTCGTTAACGCTTACACGTCTTACTTCAACTTTTATGTTATTGTCTTTAGCAATTTGTATCACACTTTTACGAGTAACACCATCTAAAATACGATCATTATTAGGTGCCGTTAATAGAGTATTTCCAACTCTAAAAAATACGTTCATTGTACCTGCTTCTTCTAAATATTCGTGAGTACTAGCATCTGTCCAAACTACTTGTTGATATCCTTCTTTATTTGCCAATGCAGTTGGATAAAATTGCGAAGCATAATTACCAGCTGCTTTTGCGAAACCAACACCACCATCGGCAGAGCGACTGTATTTTTGTGCGAATAAAACTCTAACATCTCCTTTATAATAGGAGCTTGCAGGAGAACAAATAATCATAAATTTATATACTTGAGCTGGAGCTGCAGATAAAGCAGGTTCTGTCGCAATAACAAACGGACGTAAATAAAGTGAATTTCCAATCCCTTTTTTAATCCAATCACGCTCTAAGTCTATAAGTTTGTTTAAACCTTCAAAAAAGATACCTTCAGGTAATTCAGGCATTGCTAAACGAACAGCAGACTTATTTAATCTTTTAAAATTCTCGTCAGGACGAAATAACCAAATACCATCATTATCATCTCTATAAGCTTTCATTCCTTCAAAAATTGCTTGACCATAATGAAATACACGAGCAGCAGGACTTAAAGTTAAAGGGTGATATGGTGATATTTTAAGATTTTTCCATTCTCCATCAACATAATCACATTCAAACATATGATCTGTAAAAAGTTCTCCAAACCCTAAATTATTGAAATCAATAGTATCGATTTTTGAAGATGAAACCTCTTGAATGTCTGTGATATGCCTAGAATTATTGCTCATTGCTGTATTTTAATTTTTTGCAAAGCTAAGAAATTAAACCCTTTCAAAAATCCAATGTTTTCTTAAAAAAGAATATCTTTATGACTCATAATTTTAATATAATTAATATGACACGAGCTATATTTTTAATGCTAACAGTCTGCCTGTTAGTTTCATGTAATAAAAAAGTTAATGAAAGCACAGATTCTAAATATTTAGCTTTTGGAAATAAAATAAATTTAGAATCTGCGATCTCTATAAATGAAATGAAACAAAAATATTCTGAACTTCAATTAGGAGATACTATATATACTAAAACCACTGGAGTTATTAAAGATGTATGTTCTGCTAAAGGATGTTGGATGACCATAGATATTGGTAATGATGAAGAGATTATGGTAAAGTTTAAAGACTATGGTTTTTTTATGCCTTTAGATGCAAAAGGCGAAGTCACTATTAATGGTAAAGCTTTTGTAAATGAAGTCTCTATTGATGAATTACAGCATTATGCTAAAGATTCAGGTAAAAGTGAAGAGGAGATTCAAACGATTTCTAAATCAAAAAAAGTATTTTCATTTGAAGCAGATGGAGTATTGTTAAAACAATAGTTTGAAACGAAATATAATAACAACATCAGATGGATCTAAAACCATTCAGATAGAAGAATGGGATGAGCAATATCATTCTAAACATGGTGCGATACAAGAAGCAAATCATGTGTTTATAAAACACGGACTATCGTATTACTCTGAAAATATTTTAGAATTAAATAAGGATATTTCAATTTTAGAAATTGGATTTGGCACTGGTCTTAATGCGTTTATAACTTTATTAAAAAGTGAGAATTTAAATGTAAATTATGTAGGAGTAGAAGCCTACCCTATATCTAAAGAAGAAACTAAAGCACTTAATTATGCAGAATTAATTTCTTTTGAAAATTTAGAAATATTTAAAAAACTTCATGATTCAAGTTGGGAAGTACAAAATAACATCACTTCAAATTTTAAATTAACCAAACGGAAACAATTTTTTTCTGATATTAAGGATAAAGATAAGTTTAATATCATTTATTTTGATGCTTTTGGGGCCAGAGTACAGCCAGAACTCTGGACTGAAGAAATTTTTAAGATAATGTATGAAGCACTCAAGTTGAAAGGAGTTTTAGTGACATATTCAGCAAAAGGAAGTGTAAGACGTGCTATGCAAAGCGTGGGGTTTACAGTCGAGAAATTAGAAGGCCCTCCTGGAAAAAGAGAAATGTTACGCGCTCAAAAAGAAGCGTAACATTAGAGTTTTCTTAAATACTTGGAGTTACTAAAATATGAAAATACTTATAACAGGAGCAACAGGCTTAATAGGGTCAGAAATTATACAGCAATGTCATAAAACTAATATTGGTGTACATTATTTAACGACGCGTAAACAAAAACTTCAATCAGAAGTAAATTCCAAAGGGTTTTACTGGAATCCAAAAAATAAAGAAATCGATATAACTTGTTTTGAGGGAGTTGATGTAATTATAAACTTAGCAGGCTCTACAATTGCTAAACGTTGGACCAAAACTTATAAAAAAGAAATCCTTGACAGTAGGGTTAATGGACTTGAGTTATTAAAGCACACCATTCAACAAAATAGAATTAAAATAAAACAACTTATTTCTGCAAGTGCAATAGGTATTTACCCAGATTCGTTAACTAATATTTATACCGAAGACTATCCAGAGTGCTCTAAAAGCTTTTTAGGACAAGTTGTTGAGCAATGGGAACGTGCAGCAGATACTTTTTCAGAATTAGATATTGTCGTTTCTAAGATTAGAATAGGCTTGGTGTTAGCTTCGAACAAAGGAGCATTGCCTAAAATTGTACTACCTATAAAAATTGGACTAGGATCAGCTTTTGGAAATGGAAAGCAATGGCAATCATGGATTCATGTATCCGATTTAGCAAACTTGTTTTTACATGTTTTACACTATGAATTGGAAGGAGTTTATAATGGAGTTGCTCCAGAAGCAATAACTAACTCTGAAATGACAAAAACCATCGCCAAAACCTTAAAAAAGCCATTGTTACTACCTAATACCCCTAAAGTTATAATGAAATTAATATTAGGAGAAATGCACATTTTGTTGTTTGAAAGTCAAAAAATTAACTCTAATAAAATTGAGGGAAAAGGTTTTGTTTTTGAATATAAAACTTTAGAAAATGCTTTAGAAAATTTACTTTAAATATACATTAGTTATTAGTTGTGATACTGTAGGGTGATCATTTCCACCTGCAGGTTCAATAGTGATATTTAAAGATTCTGCATTTTCAATATAAGTCATGGCTAGCATTTTATTCTCTTTATTTATAATTCCCATATCAATCATTTCGCCATCAACATCTGCCCACATTTGATAATCCTTAGAGTTATCTAATTTTGGTAATCTTTCAGTGTTAATAATCACAGATTTATTTTTATGATTTACATAACTTATCACAGTAGTTTTAGGTGATTTTTCGTTTCCTTTAAGTATATATTTCTCTGAGTCTGGGCTATTAATTATGTAATACCATTT
Organism: Flavobacteriaceae bacterium; assembly: GCA_003443635.1. NCBI lineage: Bacteria > Pseudomonadati > Bacteroidota > Flavobacteriia > Flavobacteriales > Flavobacteriaceae > Flavobacteriaceae bacterium. The sequence continues at coordinate 1,235,466 of CP031964.1, forward strand.
GTTAACTTCTGCTAGGTTGTTATTGGTGTTTTCAATATTATCGTTTAGCTTTAAATTATCTTCTTGTACTATTTTTAATTCATTTTTTAATTCGCTCAATTGAGACGCTAACCAAATAGAACCTAATAACAAAAATGCAGCGATACTGGCAGCAATTTTAAAATATAACTGAAAACCATTTGATTTTTTATTAGAAACTGTTTTAGAATTTGTATTTGAAGTAATGGAAGTTAATAATTTCTCTTTTATTAAAGAAGGAGGTGTAATAGTGTTTTCAAAAGCTAAGGTTTCAAAATCGGATTCAAGTTTTTCAAAATATGTTTTTAATTCAGTATCAGAATTTAAAACCTGATCAACCTGTAATTGTTCTGATGCGCTTAGCTCTCCTAACAAATACTGCTCTAGTATTGCGTTTTCTAATATCGTTTTCTTATCCATCATCTTACAACTTCTATTAAAGCTAATAAAAAAGCTAATGTTTTTGAATATAAGCTTTGCAATTTTTTTAAAGCTTGTTTTATATATGATTTAAAAGTACCTAAAGGTACTTCCATTTCTATATGTGCTTCTCGATGTGTCAATCCATTAAAATATACTAATTCAAGTGCTCTTTGATGATGCTTTTCCAGAAGTTTTATGGAACCGTTAAGCTTTAAATATTCTGAATCTATATTAATTTCATTTTCTTTATTAGTATATACACTTAAATCCTCATTTTGGATGAGTTCTTGAGGCTTTCTTAAAAAATTTAATGTTTTGTTTTTAGCAATACGATATGCCCAAGTATAAAAACGTCCTTTATCTGGATTATATTGATAAGATTTATCCCAGATTGTCATAAATGTTTCTTGTAATAAATCTTGAGCCTGAGCTTCATCTTTACACATTCTTAAAATAACACCATATATAGCACCAGAATATTTATCGTATAACTGAGATAAAGCTAACTCTTTCTTTGCTTGTAATTGTATTATAAGTGCCTTATCGCTATTCATTAAAATGTTAAAAGTTTCTCAAATTTATAAAAAAAACAAACACTGCTCATCCAAAAGATAAAAACCTGTGTAGATAATATTGAAAGCGCTAAACAAATTAGTTGCTGTGTAAAAAATTAAACAAACAAATCATGAAAAAAGTATTATTTATTTTAACAACAGTAGTAATGTTAATATTTAGTCAGAGAACATCTGCTCAAAAGACAATTGTAGATATAGCGGTAGGGAATGAAAATTTCTCAACCTTAGTTACTGCTCTAAAAGCAGCAGATTTAGTAAGTGCTTTACAAAGTGACGGGCCATTTACAGTGTTTGCTCCTGTAAATAGTGCATTTGCAAAAATAGATTCTAATACTCTAGAATCATTATTAAAGACAGAAAACAAAAAGATATTGTCAAATGTTTTAACGTATCATGTAATATCCGGACAATTAAAAGCAAAAGATGTTATTACTGCTCTAAAAAAAGGAAAAGGAAAAGTAGAAGTCAAGATGTTAAATGGTCAAGAATTAACTGTAGTACAGAAGAATGGGAAAATATTGCTAAAAGACCAAAATGGAAATTATAGTGAAATTATTAAAACTGATATAGCTGGCTCTAATGGAGTGATACATATTATTGATACTGTAGTTATGCCTAAATAAATTTATGGATTGACTAATAGTTGGTTAGTAGCAAAATTGCTATGAAAAAAGCCTCACTAATTTAATTAGTGAGGTTTTACTTTTTTTATTAAATAATAAAATTATGCTTTTTTAGCAACAACATTAATTTTTAATTCTACTTCGTCGCTAATAAACTTATCTCCTAAATTATCGAAGAAAGATTTAGACCCATATCTTACATTCCACTTAGAGCGATCAATAATAAAAGTTTCACTAGTAATAATAACAGTGTCTTCATTACTTTTTACTGTAATAGGAAAACTAATAGCGTTTGTTTTATCTTTTATTGTAAGATTACCAATTAACATTGTTTTACCTGTTCTGTTATTGATTCCAGTAACTACAAATTTAGCATTAGGAAATTTTTCAATATCAAAAAAATCATCACTTTTTAAATGCCCTTCTAAACGAGTGTTACCATCAGCATCTTTAAGAGATGACATGTCCATAGTAAAAGTTCCAGACGATATTGCATTACCTTCTGCCTTAAATGTACCATTAGATAATTTAATAGTTCCGTTATGAGTACCAGTAGGTTTAGATCCTTTCCATTCAATAGAAGAAGCTGTAATATCTACAATGTATTCTGATGCAAATTCATTTTCTACTAAAGCTTTAGCTTCTGTAGAGTTGTTTTCAATTTTGGTATCGCTGTTTTTAAAACTAACAATAGCAATAACTACTGTTGCAAACGCGAAAATATTTAAAACTTTCTTTTTCATTTTATGTGTTCTTTAGTGTTAGAACAAAAGTAAAGATTTGTGAAATCGAGAATGTTAAAAAATAAATAAATTATTTAATGACATTTTGACATTTTAATAATAATGGCAGTACTTTTGCCAACTTTAATTTAAGAATAAATTACATAGAAATAGCAATGAGCAAAAAAGCTAAAAAAGAAGATATAATTGAAGAGCAAATTGAAGTTCAACAGGAAGAAATACAACAAGAGGTTGAAGAGTTATCTGTAGAAGAACAACTTCAAGGAGAGTTACAACAAGAAAAAGATAAGTTTTTACGTCTATTTGCAGAATTCGAAAACTATAAAAAACGTACAACAAAAGAACGTATAGAGTTATTTAAAACTGCAAGTCAGGATGTAATGATATCTTTATTGCCAATTTTGGATGATTTTGAACGTGCTTTAAATCATATAGAAGACGATAAAGAAGCTGAAGATTTACGAAAAGGAGTGATGCTAATCTATCAGAAATTTTTATCTACTTTAAAAGCAAAGGGATTAGAAGTTGTAGAGGTGAAGTCAGGTGACGCATTTAATGCAGATAATCATGAAGCAGTTACTCAGATTCCAGCACCTAATGATGACATGAAAGGAAAGGTTATAGATGTTATTGAAAAAGGATATACTTTAGGTGAAAAAGTAATTCGCTTTCCAAAAGTGGTAATTGGTCAATAAATATAGAAGAATTTTAATTAGTAATTTATTTTATAAATAATTACAAAATAATATACCTGTGAAGGAAGATTTTTACGAAGTACTAGGAATAAATAAAGGAGCTACTCCTGCAGAAATAAAGAAAGCTTATCGAAAAATGGCTTTAAAGTATCATCCAGATAAAAATCCAGATGATAAAGCAGCAGAAGAGAAATTTAAAAAAGCAGCAGAAGCATATGAAGTTCTTAGTGATGAAAATAAAAAAGCACGCTACGACCAGTTTGGTCACCAAGCCTTTGAAGGCGGTGGTGGCTTTGGTGGTGGCGGTATGAATATGGATGACATATTTAGCCAATTTGGTGATATCTTTGGTGGTGGTTTTGGCGGTGGATTTAGTGGTTTTGGTGGCGGCGGCTCCAGACAGCGTATGGTAAAAGGTAGTAACTTACGTATTAGAGTAACACTTACGTTGGAAGAAATTGCTAATGGTGTTGAGAAAAAAATAAAAGTAAAACGAAAAAAACAAGCTGCAGATACTACTTATAAAACATGCTCAACTTGTAATGGTAGCGGTCAGGTTACAAGAATAACAAATACTATTTTAGGAAGAATGCAGACAGCTTCACCTTGTAATACTTGTGGTGGTGCTGGACAAATGATAGATAAAAAACCAGCAAATGCTGATGCGCATGGATTGATTCAGGCTGAAGAAACAGTATCTATAAAAATCCCTGCAGGCGTTGTTGATGGGATGCAACTTAAAGTTTCCGGTAAAGGAAATGAAGCTCCGGGTAATGGAATTTCTGGAGATTTACTAGTAGCTATTCAGGAAGAAGACCATCCAACATTACAGCGTGAAGGTGATAATTTACATTACGATTTGTACATAAGTGTTCCTGATGCTATTTTGGGAGCTTCAAAAGAAATAGATGCAGTAACTGGCAAAGTTCGTATTAAAGTTGAAGCAGGTGTGCAATCAGGAAAAATTTTACGTTTACGAGGAAAAGGAATCCCAAGTGTTAATGGATATGGTCGTGGTGATTTGTTGGTGCATATTAACGTTTGGACACCAAAAACACTTAATAAAGAACAAAAACAATTCTTTGAGAAAATGCAAAATGAAGAGCATTTTAATCCAAAACCTGAAAGTAGCGATAAATCGTTTTTTGAGAAGGTTAAAGATATGTTTTCTTAAAGAAAGACTAAATTCATCGGTTTTATTTCCTTAAAAGCTTAATGATATGTTATATTATTAGATATCTCTAATAAATTTTAATTATAGTATCATAAAAAATAGTATCTTTGAAGACGTTGCTAGCTTTGTTAGCAACAATTTTTCTTTTTCATAGCAATTTTTCCCATCCTTAAATTTTAAGGGTGGGTTTTGTTTTTATAGCAATTACCAATAAAAGACTTTTTATTGCTGTAACATTTAATATCTTTACCACACTTATACAAAAAACTATTAAATGAACAACTTATTGGTTGCTGAAGCAGTCTCTAAAAATTTTGGAAATTTTAGAGCGCTGAATGACGTTTCAATTACAGTTCCTGAAGGAAGTATATTTGGACTCTTAGGCCCTAATGGAGCTGGAAAAACAACACTTATTAGAATTATTAATCAAATTACAATGCCAGATACAGGCAAAGTATTTTTAGATAATTCACCATTACAAGCACATCATATTAAAGATATTGGATACCTACCTGAAGAACGTGGACTTTATAAGTCTATGAAAGTAGGGGAGCAAGCACTGTATTTAGCACAATTAAAAGGTTTGTCTAAAGCTGAAGCTAAAAAGCGTCTTAAATATTGGTTCGAAAAATTTGAAATTGAAGATTGGTGGGGGAAAAAGATTCAAGAACTATCAAAAGGGATGGCTCAAAAAATACAATTTATTGTAACAGTACTCCATCAACCTAAATTATTAATCTTTGATGAACCTTTTTCTGGTTTCGATCCAATAAATGCTAATTTGATTAAAGATGAGATATTGCAATTGAGAGATGAAGGTGCTACGGTCATTTTTTCTACACATCGTATGGAATCTGTTGAAGAGTTATGTGATCATATTGCACTTATACATCAATCTAATAAAGTGTTAGATGGTAAATTGGTAGATATTAAAAGAGAATATAAAACTAATGCGTTCGAAGTTGGATTAGTTACGGAGAATGAGAATAAATTAAGAGAAGTTATAGAAGGGAAATTTGAAGTATCTCCAGCAGATTTCAAATCATTAAATAATGATTTAAAATTAAACATAAAACTTAAAACTGGTGAAACTTCTAATGATTTACTGTCATTTTTAACTCAAAAGGCGGAAGTAAATCATTTTAATGAATTAATACCTACTGTAAACGACATCTTTATTCAAACCGTTAAAAACAACTAATGATGAATCATTTAAAACTAATCATAAAGCGAGAGTATTTAACGAAAGTAAAAAATAAGTCATTCATTATTATGACGTTTTTAAGCCCTATAATAATGATAGTTTTGCTATCTGTTGTGGGCTATTTATCGCAACTAAATAATAATAAAGAACGTACAATTTCTATTTTAGATGAATCGGGTTTAGTTAGTACAATCTTTAAAGATACAGAGAACATTACATATAATGTTTTATCTAATGAGAGTTTAGATGAAGCTAAAAAAATGGTTCAAGAAAAAGAAGAATATGGGTTGTTACATATATCGCCTACAACTGATGCTGATAAAGTAGCAGAAAAGATTAAATTTTACTCTAAAGATACACCTTCACTCTCTTTGATTTCTAATTTAGAAAATAAATTAGAAAAGAGATTAACCGACTTAAAGTTAGAGCAAGGTGGTGTAGATGTGAGCATGATCGAAGCTTCCAAAACATCGGTTAATATTGCTCAAGAAAGTTATGAGGGACAAAAAACTTCTAAAGTAGATAATATTGTAAAACTTGCATTTGGAGGTATTGCAGGATATTTATTATTTATGTTCATCATCATATATGGTAATATGATTATGCGAAGTGTAATTGAAGAAAAAACAAGTAGAATTATTGAAGTGATTATTTCTTCTGTTAAACCTATTCAATTAATGATGGGAAAGATTATAGGAACATCTTTAGCTGGAATTACACAATTTGTAATATGGGTAGTTTTAGGGGGCATACTATTGGCTGTTGTTTCTGCAGTTTTTGGAATAAATTTAGCAGAAGTTCAGACACCACAGCAAGAATTAGTTAATCAAGCAGTTAATTCATCAGAAATGCAGCTTATAGCTCAAAATATGATAACATCTATATCTAATCTTCCGCTGTTAAATTTAATTATAGCGTTTTTGTTTTTCTTTATCGGAGGTTACTTATTGTATAGTTCACTTTATGCAGCTATTGGAGCCGCGGTAGATAACGAAACAGATTCACAGCAATTTATGATGCCAATATTGATACCATTAATTTTAGGAGTATATGTTGGTATATTTACAGTTATTGAAGATCCTCATGGAACAGTATCAACAATATTCTCGTTTATACCTTTTACCTCACCTGTGGTAATGTTAATGCGTATACCGTTTGGAGTTCCAATATGGCAACAATTAGTTTCGTTTGCATTACTTGTAGGAACATTTATGTTTACTGTTTGGTTTGCAGCAAAAATTTATCGTGTAGGGATATTAATGTATGGTAAAAAAGTAAGCTATAAAGAATTGTTTAAATGGTTGAAATATTAATATGACTCAAGGTTTAGATAAAATAAGTGATACAATAACAGAAAGCTCAGCTTGGATGAAATTTGTTGACTTTTTGAATACGCCTTTATATAAAGGCGATAACATTGAAATAAAAATAAAGACTGTAATCTTACTTACAATAACTTTATTAGTCACACATATTGTATTACGCTCTATCAGAATCTTAGCTACTAAAAAGCTTCAGGAAAATGACAAAAACCGTTTTAAAACTGTATTTACATTTTTAAAATATATTATTTTTTCTGTAGTAATTATTTCAACTTTAGATAGTTCAGGAGTAAAAATTACGGCACTCTTAGCTGCATCTACAGCATTATTTGTTGGTATTGGTTTGGGAATGCAAAAGTTATTTCAGGATATTATTTCTGGAGTGTTTATTTTGTTGGATAAAACAGTTACAGTTAACGATATTATTGAAATAGATAAAAAAGTAGGTAAAGTAACCGAAGTTAATTTAAGAACTACCAAAGCAATTACTAATGATGATAAAATTTTAGTAATACCCAATCATAAATTTTTAAATGAAACCCTATATAATTGGACTCAGAATAATGTTACAACAAGAGAGTTTGTAAGTGTGGGAGTTGCTTATGGCACAGATGTTGATTTCGTGAAAGCGTTATTATTAGGTATTGCAGTACAAGAAAAAGCTATATTAAATGAACCAGAGCCAAATGTGTTTTTTGAAGATTTTGGAGAAAGTTCGTTAAATTTTAGATTGTATTTTTATATTTCTGATAGCTTTAACGTTCCGTTAATTAAAAGTGATTTACGTTATAAAATATATAATACTTTTAAAGAAAATAATATTGAAATTCCATTTCCACAGAGAGATGTACATTTATATAATAAATAAATTAGAAGATAGAGGATGTCAAAAATATTAGTGATAGAAGATGAATCGGCAATTAGAAGAGTATTAGTTAAAATACTTTCTGAAGAAAATGATACTTATGAATTAGATGAAGCTGAAGATGGTTTAGTTGGTATTGATAAGATTAAAAAAGACGATTTCGATTTAGTGCTTTGTGATATAAAAATGCCTAAAATGGATGGTGTAGAAGTTCTAGAAGCTGTAAAAAAAATAAAACCAGAAATACCTATGATAATGATATCTGGGCATGGTGATTTAGATACAGCTGTAAACACAATGCGTTTAGGAGCATTTGATTATATATCGAAACCACCAGATTTAAATAGGTTATTAAATACTGTAAGAAATGCGTTAGACAGAAAAGAACTTGTTGTAGAAAATAAACTTTTAAAGAAAAGAGTTAGTAAAAACTATGAAATGATTGGAGATAGTAAATCTATTTCCCAGATAAAAGAAATTATAGATAAAGTAGCTCCTACAGATGCAAGAGTGTTAATTACAGGACCTAATGGAACAGGTAAAGAATTAGTAGCACATTGGTTACATCAAAAAAGTGAACGCTCTAAAGGAGCAATGATAGAGGTAAATTGTGCTGCTATACCAAGTGAGTTAATTGAAAGTGAATTATTTGGCCATGTAAAAGGAGCTTTTACTTCGGCAAATAAAGATAGAGCAGGGAAATTTGAAGCAGCAAATGGAGGGACTATTTTTCTTGATGAAATAGGAGATATGAGTCTTTCTGCTCAGGCAAAAGTATTACGGGCATTACAAGAAAGTCGTATACAGCGTGTTGGTAGTGATAAAGATATTAAAGTGAATGTTAGAGTTGTAGCCGCAACAAATAAAAATTTACAAAAAGAAATTAAAGAAGGAAGATTTAGAGAAGATTTATATCATAGGCTTGCAGTAATTTTAATTAAGGTACCAGCATTAAATGATAGACGTGAAGATATTCCTTTATTAATTAATTATTTTGCTTCTAAAATTGCTAATGAACAAGGAACCATCCAAAAAACATTTTCTACAAAAGCTACTAAATTACTTCAAGAATATGATTGGACAGGTAATATTAGAGAGTTACGTAATGTTGTAGAACGATTAATTATTTTAGGAGAAAAAGAAGTTAGTGAAACAGACGTAAAATTGTTTGCTTCTAAATAAATTATTTAATCTATTATGAGAGAAGTTGATATTGACCAATTTAAAGTAACTAATCCAATTGTTTTAGAAAGAGAATCAACAGTTTTTGATTTAAAAGTTGAAGAAGAGATTGTTGAAAAAGAACTTAAAAAAGTTAGAAAAAAACTCGGAAAATTACAAGATACACTTTATGCTCATGGTAAATATGCAGTTTTAATTTGTATACAAGGGATGGATACTGCTGGAAAAGATAGTATGATTCGAGAAGTGTTTAAAGATTTTAATACAAGGGGAATTATAGTACATAGTTTTAAAGTTCCAACAGAATTAGAACTTAAACACGATTTTATTTGGCGTCACTATATTGCACTTCCATCACGTGGGAAATTTGGAGTGTTTAATAGAACACATTATGAAAATGTTTTAGTAACAAGAGTACATCCAGAATATATTTTGAGTGAGAATTTGCCAAATGTTAACTCTACAAAAGATATAAATGATGTATTTTGGAATAGGCGTTTTGATCAAATAAATAATTTCGAAAAACACATTGCAGAGAATGGGACAATCATTTTTAAATTCTTTTTAAACCTATCTAAAGAAGAACAAAAAAATCGTTTACTACGTCGTTTAGAAAAACAAGAAAAGAATTGGAAATTCTCACCTGGAGATTTAAAAGAACGAAAATTATGGGATGAGTATCAATTTTGTTATGAAGATGCTATAAATAGAACATCAAAAGCACATGCACCTTGGTTTGCAATTCCTGCAGATAATAAACCTACAGCAAGATATATTGTTGCTAGAATTATATATGATACTTTAAAAAAGTATACAGATATAAAAGAGCCAGAATTAGACGATGAAATTAAAAATAACATTGAATTGTATAGACAACAACTCAATAATGAGTAATCCTGAAATCCAGTTTTAAACTGGATTTTTTTATAATTAATTATTAGATTATAAACGCTAAGAAGTAGTATATTTAGCCTTTTAAAATTACTATAATGAAATATTTTATTTTTCTACTAGCACTATCTTTAACAGTGCCAACATTTTCACAAACTGATGCCGAAAATATTAAAAAGATTTATGATAACTCTCTTAGCAATGGAAAAAGCTACGAATGGTTAGATTATTTATCTAATGGTATTGGAGGGCGATTGTCAGGGTCTGAAAATGCAGAAAGAGCAGTACAATGGACCAAAGCTGAAATGGATAAACTAGGTTTTGATAAAGTATGGTTGCAACCTGTAATGGTTCCAAAATGGGTAAGAGGAAATCCTGAAGAAGCACATATAGAAACTATTGATGGTAAAGCTATAAAAGTAAATATTTGCGCTCTTGGAGGCTCTGTGTCTACACCTGTTTCTGGCTTAAAAGCAGAAGTGATTGAAGTGCAAGGTCTAGAAGAATTAGAAACTCTAGGTAGAGAAAATTTAGAAGGTAAAATTGTGTTTTTTAACCGTCCATTAGACCCAACATTAATTAATACATTTAGTGCTTATGGAGGTGCAGTAGACCAACGTGGAAATGGAGCAAGAGAAGCTAGTAAATATGGAGCAGTTGGTGCAATTGTGCGCTCTATGAATTTGCGTTTGGACGATTTTCCTCATACAGGCGGTATCCGTTACGGAGACCAACCATTAAATGAGCGTATTCCTTCAGCAGCAATAAGTACAAATGATGCAGAGTTGCTAAGTGAGATGTTAAAAGAAGATAAGAAAATAAAATTCTATTTTAAACAAAATTGTGAACAGTTAGAAGATGTATTATCTCATAATGTGATTGGAGAAATTACAGGAAGCGAATTTCCAGATGAATATATTGTAGTAGGAGGACACTTGGATTCTTGGGATTTGGGAGATGGATCTCATGACGATGGTGCAGGGTGTATGCAGTCTATGGATGTGATAAGATTACTAACAGCATCTGGGATAAAACCAAAACGTAGTATTAGAGTAGTGCTATTTATGAATGAGGAAAATGGACTTCGTGGAGGAACAGAATATGCTAGAGTAGCTAAAGAAAAAGGAGAGAATCATATTTTTGCTTTAGAGAGTGACTCAGGAGGATTTACACCTAGAGGATTTATATTTGACTCTAACGATACAAGTTTTAATAAAGTGCTAAGTTGGAAGTCATTATTTAGACCTTATTTAATTCATTTTTTTGAACAGGGAGGGAGTGGTGCTGATATTGGACCTCTTAAATCTAATACAACAGTTTTAGCTGGATTGAGACCAGATTCACAACGTTATTTTGATTACCACCATACTTCTATCGATAAATTTGATGCAATTAATAAGCGTGAGTTAGAACTAGGAGCTGCAACAATGGCATCATTAATTTATTTGGTAGACAAATATGGGTTTTAGTCATTTTTAATAAAGTACAGTTTTAGTAATAATGATTTCTACACAAGAAAATAATAGATTGCCTTATTATGAAATTCCTGAATATTCAGAAGTTTATAATGCTGGCACAGTAGCTGCAAGAATGATTGATGGCTTAGGATTTCGTTATTATTGGGCAACAGAAGGGCTAGTTGAAAAGGATTTGAAATTTAAAATTAGTATTGATGCTCGTTCTGCAGATGAAACATTGGATCATATATTAAATTTATCCAGATACACTTTAAATGCTGCATTAAAACAAACCAATGAAGGTGGAACTTATCTGAAAATGTCATTTTTAGAAACGCGAAAGAAAACTTTAGAAAATTTAAAAACGGCTGCAGATATTTTAAGAAAAAACTCAGATCTTTCCGAAAATGAATTGGAATTTAATGAACAATCTAAATATCCATTTTGGAATGTAATTAATGGACCTATTGCAGACGCCATTTGGCATTGCGGACAAATAGTAGCTTCAAGACGTGCTTCAGGAAATCCTATAAATTCGAAGGTAAGCGTGTTATCAGGTAAAATTGTAATTTAATCTATTGTATTTACTTTAAAACTAACTATGGGGTAGGATTTATAGAATAAAGTGAGATTAGAGTTTTCCTTTTTAGGGGATTTAATTTTTGCCCTGTAGGTGCTATCATATTGTTCTATAATTTCAAGTTTACTTGCATGCTTATCACCTGTATATGTATAAGAATATTCTTTGTCTTTATTGTTAATTTTATCAAAGTTAATTATCACATGTTTGGTTTTTTTTGAAACTTTTAATACTCCTTTCATGTCAGTTAATTTAAAATTAGAAACAAAATAATTAGGATGCAGAAAAGGTTTTGAAAAGAACTGTTTTTTAGATATATAATTAGATGTTAATTGCCACTTAGAGTTTGCAGGAAAGTGGCTAGTGATTAACTCATCTGGATCAGTAAAAAAATAATAATTATAAAAATCTTTTAAGAATTTTTTGTTTTTGAGGCTTAAATATGTGTTTGCCCAAGTTGCATCTATAAACTTCCATTTATTATTAATTTTAACAGCATTCCAAGCATGATTTTTAAATGATTTTTTTGCACCTATGTCATTAATATCTGCTTTTGCATAACCAATAATTACTTCAGATTCAATATTTAATAAATCGCATAGTTTTTGAAACGTAAGAGAGAAACCATAACAATTTGCTCGTTTTTTTGAAATAGTTTCTTCAATTTGTTTTGCCTCTTTATTTTTTTGTTTACGTTCCCTATCATATTCAGAAAAATACATTTCAATACTGGAGTTTACTATAGTGCTTTTATCAGTATAATAATTAATATTATATGCAAGCCAACTGTAAATAGCTCTAACTTTTTCCTCATCAGAATCAAAATCATTGCTTATTCTTTGACTTAAAATATTTAAATTTATATAGCTTGGATATTCTCTGACTTTAGAATCAATTTTTTGATATTCCTGAGAAAATACCAGGAATGGCAATAGCATTAATATTAAAATTGTTGTTTTTCTCATTGTAGATAAAGCTATCAAAAATTATTCCATTAAATTATTGATTTTTGAGCATATTTTTAGAAAATAGATTTATTATTTTTTCCTTAACTTTATATTCAAACCAACTAAAAGCACAAAAAATGATCGATTTAATTTTTACTATTGCGAACCTATCGGGCGGAATTTTATTAGGATTAGCTACTTTAGATAAATGGGATGGGGAAAAAGATTTTTTTAATAAAATTGCAGGTGTATTAGCACCTTTTCAAACTATAATAGGAGGAGCACTAGTTATTGCGGGATTTTTAAATATATTTAGAGGAGGAAGTATTAATTTGTTAATGAATATTTTAAGCTTACTTGGTGGGTTTTTATTATTAACTCATGTTTTAGGAAAAGCTCCTGCTTTTAAAGAAGCATTACAAAAACTATCAACTAAATTAATGCCTTTTAAAGCGATTATAGGTATTGCATTACTGGTTATAGGTGTATTGCGTATTTTTTAATACATGTGAATCCTGCCGAAAATTATATACTCAATCAGCCAGAGCCATATTGCACTATCATAATGCAATTGCAAATTATTATAGAGAGAACGTTACCTGAAGCTGAGCTATTGTTCAAATGGAAAGTACCTTTTTATTATATAGATAAAAGACCTTTATGCTATCTTAATCATACAAAAGATTATGTTGATTTAGGATTTTGGAATTCATCACACTTAACTACTCATCTTGAATACTTAATAAGTGCAGATCGAAAAAAAATAAAATCGTTACGATACAAATCTGTTCGAGACATTAATAATAACGTTTTAACAGAAATTTTACAAAATGCGTATTTAGTAAGAAATAAAAAATTCTGGTAAATGATTAATTATGAGATCCATCGCAATATGGTGGGTTTTTAGTTTGCTTACAAGTACATAAATAAGCTTCTGTAGTTTCTATAGCGTCAAATGTCATGGGTGGAGTAGCATTTTTAGCTCTATGTTCTCCATTGCAAAACGGTTGATTTTCGCTATGCCCACATGTACACCAAGAATATTTTTTTCCAGCTTCTAATTCACATTTAATAGGAGAATCTCCTCCTCTTACATTATTATTCATATTTAATTTACTTAAATGATTTTAAGTAAAATTATGATTTTTAAAATAAGCTAATTATAATTAATATGTTAAACTTTTAAAATTTAATTTAGATTAGTAATTGTTTTTCTAATACGAACTAAATTGTTGAGTAAACCTTCGAGGTATTGTAGATCTAGCATATTTGCACCATCACTTTTTGCATTTGCAGGATCAAAATGTGTTTCAATAAATAAACCATCTACATAATTTACTACACCAGCTCTAGCTATAGTTTCAATCATATCTGGTCGGCCTCCAGTAACGCCACTGGTTTGATTTGGTTGTTGTAAAGAATGTGTGACATCTAAAATAGTTGGAGCATATTGTCGCATAGTAGGAATACCTCTAAAATCAACAATCATATCTTGATAACCAAACATAGTGCCTCTATCTGTAATCCATGCTTTTTCGTTTCCAGCATCTTTTACTTTCTGTACAGCATGTTTCATGGCTTCAGGGCTCATAAATTGCCCTTTTTTTAAATTTACTACTTTACCTGTTTTTGCAGCAGCAACTACAAGATCAGTTTGACGTACTAAAAATGCTGGAATTTGTAAAACATCAACATACTCAGCAGCTTTTTTAGCATCAGAAACTTCATGAATATCGGTCACTGTTGGAACGTTAAACGTTTCTGAAACTTTTTTGAGTATTTTTAAAGCTTTTTCATCTCCAATACCCGTAAAGCTATCAATTCTACTACGATTAGCTTTTTTAAAGCTTCCTTTAAAAATATATGGAATTTTAAGATCATTTGTAATGGCTATAACTTTTTCAGCAATACGTAATGCCATATCTTCATTTTCGATAGCACAAGGCCCAGCTAGTAAGAAGAAATTATTAGAATCTATATGTTTTAATTTGGGTACTAAATTAAGTTGCATTTGTTCTGTATTTATAGCGCAAAGTTACATAAAATATATGCGTTTAAATTTAAATTATTATTGAGGTCAATAAAGAAATACTTTAAAAAAGCATTTAAATTAATGTCAAGTCATTTTACAAAATGTAATCTTGTTTAGAGTTTAATTTCAGTTTCAAAAAAATACAATACTAAACAATAAATAACATGACTTAAATAGCTGACAACCATTATGTTTTAAAGAAGCTTAAAAGAATGATTAAAAATCTAATCTTAATAAAATAAGACGTACCTTTGCACGCTTAAAATAAAAGTGTCACTATGACTAATATTAAAAATATTGCAATCATTGCTCACGTCGATCATGGTAAAACAACTTTGGTAGATAAAATTATGTATCACTGTCAGTTATTTCGTGAAAACGAAAATACAGGAGATTTAATTTTAGATAATAACGATTTAGAGCGAGAACGTGGAATTACAATTACATCTAAGAATGTATCTGTAATATATAAAGACACAAAAATTAATATTATTGATACTCCTGGTCACGCCGATTTTGGTGGAGAAGTTGAGCGAGTACTTAATATGGCAGATGGTGTTTTATTATTAGTAGACGCTTTTGAAGGCCCAATGCCACAAACACGTTTTGTATTACAAAAAGCTATAGATCTTGGTTTAAAACCTTGTGTGGTAGTTAATAAAGTAGATAAAGAAAATTGTACCCCAGAAGAAGTACATGAAAAAGTTTTTGATTTAATGTTTGAGCTTGGTGCTGAAGAGTGGCAGTTAGATTTTCCAACAGTTTATGGTTCTGCAAAGAATAATTGGATGAGTGAAGATTGGAAAAACCAAACTGAAAATATAGAGCCGTTATTAGATATGGTAATAGAGCATATTCCTGCTCCTACAATACCAGAAGGAAATACACAAATGTTAATCACATCATTAGATTTCTCTTCATTTACTGGACGTATTGCAATTGGACGTTTAACTCGTGGCGAACTTAAAGTTGGACAAAACATCACTTTAGTAAAAAGAGATGGGAGTATTGTAAAAAATAAAATTAAAGAACTTCATATTTTTGAAGGGTTAGGACGTAAGAAAGTTGAAGAAGTACAAACAGGAGATATTTGTGCAATTGTTGGTTTAGAAGGATTTGAAATTGGAGATACAGTTGCAGATTTTGAAGCCCCACAAGGTTTAAAAACAATTGCTATTGATGAACCAACAATGAGTATGTTATTTACGATAAACGATTCCCCTTTCTTTGGTAAAGATGGAAAATTTGTAACATCTCGCCATATAAAAGATCGTTTGACCAAAGAGCTTGAAAAGAATTTAGCATTAAGAGTTGAAGAAACTAATAGTGCTGATAAATTTATGGTTTTTGGTCGTGGAGTATTGCATTTATCTGTTTTAATAGAAACAATGCGTCGTGAAGGGTATGAATTACAGATTGGCCAACCTCAAGTAATTATAAAAGAAATTGATGGGGTTAAGTGTGAACCTGTAGAAGAAATGACTATAGATTTACCAGAGCATGTATCTGGTAAAGCGATAGAAATGGTAACGCTTCGTAAAGGAGAAATGCTAAGTATGGAAGCTAAAGGTGAGCGTATGGTATGTGAGTTTATAGTACCTTCTCGTGGTATTATAGGCTTACGTAATCAATTACTAACAGCAACAGCTGGAGAAGCAATAATGGCACATCGATTTAAAGAATATCAACCTCTAAAAGGAGGTATTCCTGAACGTCAAAACGGTAGTTTAGTTTCTATGGAAAAAGGAACAGCAATTCCCTATTCTATAGATAAATTACAAGATAGAGGTAAGTTTTTTGTAGATCCAGGTGAAGATATTTACGAAGGTCAAGTTATTGGAGAAAACTCTCGTGGAGATGACATGACGGTAAACATTACTAAAACTAAAAAATTAAGTAATGTACGTTCTTCTGGGGCTGACGATAAAGCGAAGATTGTCCCTGCAATTAAATTTTCGTTAGAAGAAGCTTTAGAATACATTCAAAAAGATGAATATGTAGAAGTTACACCTAACCATTTACGTTTACGTAAAATTTATCTAACAGAAGTAGAACGTAAACGCAATAAGATTATTTAATACTACTAATTAAATATCAATATATTTAAAAGAGGGATTCTGTATAGAATTCCTCTTTTCTTTTGAATAAAAAGTATTATTTTCACAAGGTTAACCACAATATCTTTAGATATTTTTTTAATAGAAAAATATAGTACTCGCCGACCACTCTTATTAGTTGTTATATTAATTTTATTCTACCAACTACTTATATCTTTTCAAGGGTTTGATGTCTGTGACGAAGGGTTTTCTCTTACATTTTATCAGCAATTTTTTAATGCTCCAGAAACTGTTGAATACAATTTTGTTTATTGGTTATCGGGATTAATTGGAGGCTTATGGTACAAGTTGTTTGAAGGAGGAGTGCTATGGTTTAGAGTTTTAGCAGCCATAATTAATACAATTACATTTATAATTTCTTATAAAATACTTTCTAGATATATTAATAAATATTATGTGTTAATCGCATTACTAATGGTATTAATCGTTAATGATTTTGGGTACTTAGTTTTTTATCATAATCATCTAACAGGGCTTTTAGTTGTTACTTCTATATGGTTTTTAATTAAAGGTTTAACAGAAAATAAGATGTTGTTTTTAGGCATTTCAGGTTTTGTTTGTGCTGTTAATGTTTTTTCTAGATTACCAAACCTTTCTCTTTTTATATTAATAGTATGTATTCCGTTTTATTATTATTTAAAAAAAGAGCCTGTAGTAAAAAGTATTAAATTAATGCTGTATTATGCTTTAGGCATTGTATTAGGATTACTATTTATGATTCTTTTATTATTAAGCTTAGGGCATCTTGATATTATGAAGCAAGCAATTTTAGGTATTGCAGATAGTGCTAAAACAATTAGTAGTAATCATAATTTTTTAAGTGTAATTACTGAATATATTTTGAGCTATAAACTAGCTGTAAAGTCAATAATTAAATTATTATTATTAAGTGCTCTAATATTTTATATCACAAACAAATTAAAAGCGAATAAAATTTTTATTAACCTTTTTATTATCGTTTCGATAATAATGTTCTCTTTTCTATTAAAATTTAATAATGTATTTATATTATATGGACTTCTTTTAATTGGTACTATTGGTTCATTATTATCAAACTATTATAGTACAGAGGTTAAACTTATTTCATTATGTGCTTTAATAATAGCTGTTTTTTTACCATTGGGAAGTGATAGAGGTATTGCAAATGGTGGTTATATGAGTATTTGGCTGTCTGTTCCTATATTTTTTCATTTTATATCTCAACAAAAAGAAAGAATCATAACATTCAAAATATTTGATCAAAGACAATTATTATCAATTAACAGAAAATTTATAAAATTATGGAGTGTGATTTTTATCACATCTTATTTTATAGTTAAATTAAGTCATATTTCTCAAGAAGCTTATTTTGATAAAGGAAATCGTTTTAAAAAAACGAGCATAGTTAATAATGATTTAACAAAAGGTGTTTATACAACTGCTCATCGCGCAAAAATTATCAATAGCCTTTTACCTAATATTGATAAATATGTAAAACAAGGTGATTATTTATTGGCTTATGATAATATACCTATGATTCATTTTCTAACAAAAACGAAACCCTATATGTATAACCCTTGGGTTTGGGTATATGATGGTTACTCATTTGAAAAAAATATGAAAAGAGCAGAAGCTGAAATACCTGCTTTACCAATAATTCTTCAGCAAAAATTTGAAACTATAGTAGAGTTTTCTCTTCCTGATGTAAATTATATGAGTGAATTAAAAGAAAACAGTTATAGATATAATAAGCAAAGGATGAAAGCTATGAATGATTTTATTAAAAGGAATGAATATAAAATCGTCTGGAGTAATGAATATTTTAATATTTATAAAACAAATAAAGGAAGTTAATTATCAAAAAAACAAACTCTACCTTTAGTGGAAAATGATAATGACCTTAATGAATACTCTAATTTATGGAAAAAGAAAAAGATATTTCAGTTATTATTCCAATTTATAATGAGCAAAATAATATTTTGGAAATTTATAAAAGATTAATTGCTACAATCAATAATTTCACTGATAGCTATGAATTAATTTTTATAAATGACGGTAGTACAGATAATTCGTTTAATGAATTAATTAAACTATCAGAGATTGATGAAAAAGTGTTCTATATTAATTTTAGCAGAAACTTTGGACATCAGATAGCAATATCTGCTGGGTTAGAATTTTGTATTGGTAATGCAGTTATTATTATTGATGGTGATTTGCAAGATCCACCAGAATTAATTTCGGAATTGTATGAAGAATATAAAGAAGGATTTGATGTTGTATATGCTAAGAGAGAAACTAGAAAAGGAGAAACTTTCTTGAAAAAAATAAGTTCGAAATTATTTTATAGAGTTTTAGAGAAAATTACTTCATTTAAAATTCCATTAGATACTGGGGACTTTAGACTTTTAGATAAGAAAGTAGTTAGGGCGTTAAACAAAATGCCCGAACAAAATAAGTTTTTAAGAGCACAAGTTGCTTGGTTAGGATTTAAACAATCACAAGTGTTATTTAAACGTGAGAGTCGTAACTCAGGTAAATCTGGATATTCATATAATCAAATGTTTAAATTGGCCTTAGATGCAATAACAGGGTTTTCAAATAAACCTCTTTTGCTAGTGAGCAAATTAGGGTTCATTATCTCATTTTTTTCGTTTTTAGTTATTATATATGCGATTTTTTCGCATTTTATATTAAAAGAAACTATAACAGGGTGGACGTCCCTAATTATTAGCTCGATGTTTATTGGAGGAATTCAGTTATTATCAATAGGGATCATAGGAGAATATATAAGTAGAATAAATACAAATGTAAAAGACAGACCTCTTTATATTATTGATAAAACAAATATTAAATTAGACAGTTAGAATACATTAAATAATTTGTATTTTACAACTATAAAATCACAATTCTCTGATCTTATTTTTACAATAAAAGCATACACAGAAAATTATAAAGAAATCTGGAATGAATTCGTAGCTATTTCTAAAAATGCTACATTTTTGTTTTATAGAGATTTTATGGAATACCATCAAGATAAGTTTGAAGATGCTTCAATGTTGATATTTAAAAATGAAAAACTTATAGCATTGTTTCCAGCTCATAAAATTAATGACAAATTATATTCACATCAAGGATTAACTTATGGTGGACTTCTTCTAACGAACGAAATAAAACTTAAAAATGTTTTAGAGGGGTTTAAATCTCTTTTAGAGAGTTTAAATTCTCAAGGCATAGATATTATAGAGTTAAAACAAATCCCAACTATTTATTATAAAAATCCTAGTGATGAATTACAATATCTAATGTTTTTATTAAATGCCAAGTTAATTAGAAGAGATACTCTTTCTGTAGTTAGTTTAAAGAATAATAAAAAGTTTTCTAAAGATAGAATCCAAGGAATTAAACGCGCTCAAAACTATAATTTAGAAATAAAAGAAGTGCAAACATTTGATGATTTCTGGAATAAGATTCTTATTCCTAATTTAAAACAGAAACATGCGATAACTCCTGTGCACAGTTTGGAAGAAATAACATTACTAAAAGAACAATTTCCTAATAATATAAGACAGTTTAACGTCTATAACAACGATAAAATTGTTGCTGGAACAACTATATTTGAAACTGATACTGTAGCGCATTCACAATATATATCTGCCAATAACGAAAAAAACATTTTAGGAAGTTTGGATACTTTACACTCTTATTTAATAAAGGAAGTTTTTGTGCATAAATTGTATTTTGATTTTGGTGTTTCTAATGAAAATAAAGGGAGAAATATTAATGAAGGTCTTCAATATTGGAAAGAAGGATTTAATGCTCAAACTATAACTCAAGACTTTTATGAAATAGAAACTAAAAATAGTATACACCTAAATTCTGTGATGCTATGATAAAATTTCTTGACTTAAAACAAGTAAATGCTCGTTTTCAAACTCAATTTGAAGAAGAGTATCTAACATTTTTAAATTCAGGTAATTATATTTTAGGAGAAAATGTATCTGCTTTTGAGATAAATTTTGCATCATTTTGTGATACAAAATATTGTATAGGCGTAGGTAATGGCTTGGATGCACTTACGCTTATTTTTAGAGGATATATTGAATTAGGTAGAATGAAGGTAGGAGATGAAGTTATTATACCGGCAAACACCTACATAGCTTCTATTCTAGCAGTTATTAATTCAGGATTAACACCAGTTTTTGTTGAGCCTAGCATAGAAACATTTAATATTTCTATAGAAAATATAGAAGAGAGAATAACATCTAAAACAAAAGCTATATTGATGGTACATTTATATGGGCAATTAGCCGATATGTTACCTGTTGTGACAATAGCTAAGACTCATAATATAATTGTAATAGAAGATGCTGCACAAGCACATGGGGCCAAAACAACTGAAGGAATCAGATCAGGGAGCTTAGGAGATGCTGCAGGCTTTAGTTTTTACCCTACCAAAAACTTAGGAGCGCTAGGAGATGCTGGAGCTATTACTACAAACAATGACGATTTAGCCTCTGTAATATATAAATTACGAAATTATGGTTCGGTGATTAAAAATAATAATGATCTTATTGGATATAACTCTAGGTTAGATGAGATACAAGCTTTGTTTTTAAATATTAAATTAAAGTTTTTAGAATCAGATAATTTAGAAAGAATCGCTATTGCAAAACAATATATTGCCAGGATTAAGTCAAGTAAAATTAAATTGCCATTCTTTTCGAATGAGCAAGATCATGTTTTTCATCAATTTGTGATTAGAGTAGATGGTAATCGAAAGCATTTTATGGAGTATTTAGATTCTAAAACCATAGAAACGTCAGTACATTATCCTATACCACCACATCAGCAAAATGCATTGATAGCATATAAAAATTTAAACCTCCCCATAACAGAGAAAATTCATCAAACTGTTGTAAGTTTACCAATTTACCCTACAATGGATCTTGAACAAGTAAATGAAGTTATTGATCAAATAAATGCGTATTAATTGAAAAAGATAATAAAGTATATAAACGATAATGTTTTAATAAAAGTTGCTTCGTTAAATTCAGCTTCAGTAGTAACTAAAATCATCACAGGTTTCTTAACATCTAAAGCCATTGCTGTTTTTATAGGAGCAGAAGGTCTAGCACTTATAGGTAATTTACGTAATTTTTTAAGTTCCATACAATCGGTTGCTATACTTGGATTTTATAATGGAGCTGTAAAATACATTGCCGAATTTAAAAATGATGTAGTTGAACTGAGTAAAACCATTTCAACTATTTTTTATTTAGGACTTGTTTCTACAGTGCTAATTTCATTATTATGTTATTTCAATGCAACTTCTATTAATGATATTGTTTTTTCTAGTGAAAACAACTACACATATGTTATAAAAATAATGGCAATAGCACTGCCATTATATTCAGTAAATATGTTTGTGTTTTCTATATTAAATGGATTTTCTAAATATAAAAATTTAATTATTATAAATATAATTGGTCAAGTACTTGGCCTTTGTATTACGTTACTTTTAATCTATCAACAGAAATTAGATGGCGCTTTAATATCAGTAGTAATAGCAGAATCCATTATCTTTTTAATTACACTAGTTAGTATATTAAATAGGCGTAGCCTAGTACCATTGTTAAAGCTAAAACATATTAATTTTAATATGATTAAAAAAATGAGTTCATATTCTATTATGGCTTTGTTCTCAGCTATAGTTCTACCTCTTGTGATTTTAGCGATACGCTCGTATATTATTGATACTATAGGAATTAAAGAAGCAGGGTTTTGGGAAGCAATGACCAGAATTTCTAAGTATTATTTATTGTTTATCAGCTCTTTAATGACTTTGTATATACTACCTCGTTTTTCGGAAATTGATAGTAAAAAAGAATTTAGAAAAGAAGTATTTAATTTTTATAAAACAATAGTTCCTGTTTTCGGACTCGCATTAATAGTAATTTACCTGTTAAGATCATTTATAATTCCTGCTGTATTTTCGAGTGAATTTAAACCTGTTGAAGATTTGTTTTTATGGCAGCTTTTAGGTGATTTTATTAAAGTGCTATCTATTGTAATTGCTTATCAATTCCTAGCAAAAAAAATGTTTTGGCATTATATAATCACAGAAGCTTTTTCTGTAATTATACTTTACTTAACAAGCATATACTTTATAGATCTATATGGAGTTAAAGGCGCAACAATAGCGCATTGTGTAACTTATATTTTGTATTATATTGTTATTCTGTTAATATTTAGTAGTTCTCTTTTTGGAGTAATTTCTGAAGAGCCAAACGAACTTCTTGAGGATGAATAATTTTATTTGAAAATAATTTTTGATTTTATTTTTAGTAATAAATATAAAAATTGAAAAAGAGCTATTGCATTTTTGTTCTTTATTGCAAGACGTAATTCGTAACCTATTCTATTAATAAGGGCCTTATATTCTTCACTATTTTTATTAAGTTTAAAAGCTTTCTGACAAGAAATATAAGTTGATTTTTCTAAGCTAACCCCACTTTTTTTGTAAAAATTGGAGCTTAAAGAGTTTTTCAAAATTCTTTTTTTTACTAGTACTTTATCTGTATAGTCATAATTAAATAATCTAGATGATCTAAACCAAAAATCAAGATCTTCGTAAAGTAAATTTTCATCATAACCTTCTAATTTATTAAAGACATCTTTTTTGATCAACATTGAAGGAGCGCTTATAAAATAACCATAAAGTAAATGTTTATATACATTACCTGTATAAGGTTTTTTTTTAGCATGGCCTGTTTTAGTAATAGGATACATATATTTTATATGACCCCCTTGATCGTTAATAAATTCAAGATTAGAAAAAACTACTCCTAAATTTTTATGGGATGAAGATGCAAACGTTTCTACCCCTGATTTTATAAAATCAGGAAGAAGTATATCGTCAGCAGCAAAATCAACAATAAAATTACCTTTTGCTAATTTTAAAGCATTGTTAAAAGATTTGGTGTTTCCTAAATTGTTTTTGTTTTGGATGAATATTGCTGAATTGTTTATAGTCCATTTTTTTATTAATGATGCAGTATTATCTGTGCTTGCATCATCAACAATTATAATTTCGATAGCATCATAATTTTGTTTTGAGATAGAATTTAATGCTTCAATTACATATTTCTCATGATTATAACTTAAACATATTACTGTTACTAAAGGAGATTCAGACATTAACTTTTATGTTTACCTTTACAACAAATGTAAAGAATGAGAAAGTATTTTACAGTATCAAAAACGAATTGATTATGAAATTGAGTTTTGAGATTTTACTCTCTACAATGTTTAAAACAGATTTGTCATTTTTGAAAAAGGTTTTTGTTCATGAGCATTTTTCGAATTTTAATATTTTAATAATAAATCAAACAGATGAAGAAAAAATATTGATATCTGATTATGAAAATGTTAGAGTTATAAATTCTTTAGAAAGAGGCTCGCCAGCGAGTAGGAATTTAGCAATAAAAAATGCAACTGGAGATATTTGCCTTATGGCTGATGACGATATTGTTTATCAACCAAATTTAAAAGAAACAATTCTTGAAGCTTATAATCAAAATAGTGATATGGATATGATCTCTTTTGAAGCTATTGATGAAAATGGAAAGTTATATGCAAATTACTATCCTGAAGGTAATCACGATAAAATATCTCTAAAAGAAATTTATACTTGGGTGATTACATTTAGAAGAGAAGTTTTTAATCATTATCATATATATTTTAATCATTTTTTTGGGGTAGGATCTGTATTTAAAGGAGAAACAGAGTATGTTTTTTTGCGTAATGCTTTTGATAAAAATTTAAAAATGTATCACATATCTAAAATAATAGTAATGCATCCCTATGAAAGCTCAGGGAGAAAAATGGGAGGAGATGAAGCAATTTATGCTAGGTCAGCATTAACACAGCGTTTTCACGGTAATTTAAGCTATTTTTGGTTGATAAAATATTTGTTTTTCGTCTGGAGAAATAATTATATTAACCTCAAACAAATACCATTAAAGTTTAAAATAGGCCTTAAAGGGATTTCAAAATATAAAGAATTGAAAAAAACAGGAGAAATAGATAAAATATATGTTAATTAAACTAATAGATATTCCACAGGTTCATGAAGAAAGAGGGATGTTATCGGTAATAGATAAAACAATTATTTCTTTTGATATTAAACGAATCTATTATCTCTATGATATTCCAAGTAATGCATATAGAGGTGGCCATGCTCATAAAGTGCAAGAATCCTTACTTGTTGCTTTAAGTGGTAGTTTTGAAGTTATTTTGGATGATGGAATTTCTAAAGAACGGATCATGCTAAATAAACCCAATAAGGGATTATTTATTCCTACTGGAGTTTGGAGAGAAATCGATAATTTTTCTTCTGGAGCAGTATGCTTAGTATTAGCTTCAAATGAGTTTGATGAAAATGAATATATAAGAGATTATGACGAATTTATAGCTTTAAAAAGAGGATAAGTAAATGTTGTTTTTTAATAAAATAAACTGCATTTTTTTTAAAGCATTAAGAAATAATTTCGGAGTGCTTAATAATACCTGTTGTTTTATATTGAGATTTGAGTAATCAATATGTTTAATAACGTTTTTAAAATGCTCATAGTTACCAGTCATTTTTAAATTTATAGCTAGAGAAGATCTATTTAAATCAAGATACTTCTTCAAACTTTTATTTTCTTCTTCCTCTATTTTAAATTGATTTAGAGCTTTTAAAAACTCTATGTTTTTATCTTTAAACGAAAGATGATTTGACGTATTATCTATTACTTTTATAGCAGTAATTTTTGATGAAAAAACTACTTTTTCTTTTAATGAAATTTTAATCCAAAGCTCTGTATCCTCGCCAGATTCAAGCGAGGTATTAAAACCATTATATAATTTTAATATCTTTTTAGGAATAGCTATTGCTGAGGTCCAAACTACCCCATCTATGATACTACTATTAAAATAATCTTTTACAACCCCAAAATGATTGTCATTTAGATTGTTGAATTTAGCTTTTACAATTTTTTTGCTGAAAAATGATTTTTCATATGCTGTTGCGTATAAACCACAATGAGGATAGTTATCAATTAAAGATTTTAGATTTATAAGATGATCAGGATACCATAAATCATCAGCATCTAAAAATACAATATAATTAGCTTTAGCATTACTTATGCCAAGGTTTCTGGCACTAGATACTCCTTTGTTTTTTGTGTGTATTATATTTAACCTATTGTCTTTAAAACTTGTTACTATTTTAATACTATTGTCTGTAGAGCCGTCATTAATTATAATAACCTCGAAATCAATAAAAGTTTGATTAAAAACACTTTTTAAAGTATTTTTAATATGATTGCCCTTATTATATAAAGGAATTATTATTGAGAAAAAAGGAATCATTTCTTATTCATTAATAAACAAAAATACCCTAATCTATAAAAATCATATAGTAGGATTGAGGGATACGATGAGTTAAAATTTATTTTTAATATAGATTTACTTAAAACAAAACAATAAGCTATAAACCTATCTGTTTTTATTTTTTTTAATGAGTAAAAAGTTTTAGAAATTCTAGATTTGTCTTTATCTAATTTATTTGTTTTAATTAATTCAATTAAATTCTCTATTGCATTTTCTGTTTTTTTTAAAAATGTATTAGTATTATCGTCTGCATTATGAATCACAGGATTATTAATATATGTTATATCGATTCCTTGTTTCGTTAATGCGTCGAAAAATAAAACATCTTCATAACCATATTTTTTTATAGATTCATCAAATAAATTATTCATAAAAAAATCTTTTTGAATTAAAAAATTTGAAGAACAAATAGAAGGTGCTTTTTTATGGTTTTTATATAAATTGCTTTCTCTTAGTTTAGTATACAACCATCTAAGCCTATAATGTTTTTTTGGTTTCTTTTTAAGACAAGTCATTCCTCCAATAACAACACTTTTATTAAATAGTTTGGAGTATTTTAAAATAAAATTTTCACTTTCAGGAAATGTTCCTGAATCTATAAATAGTAAAAGATCATATTGAGCATTTATGGCCAATAAATTTCTTATAGCACTCCTGCCTATATTAGTATTAAATGCTTTAAAAGTACAATTTGAGATATTGTTTATAGCTTCATTTTTTTTATTTAAATGAGATAAAGAGCCATCATCATATACAATAATTTCAAAAGATAGTTTGTTATTTAATAATTGCTTATAAATTTCATTTACTAGATTAGTTGCATTAAAATTATAAGTAGGAATTAAAACTGAAACCATAAACTAAATAATAATTATAAAATTAATATACAGATAATTAATTTTATGAGAAGCTTTTTTTTAGTTCTTTCTCTGAACAACTTCATAAACTTTATTATCATCACATTTTAAAGTTTTACTGGGATATTTTAAAAGTAATGCATAGTCATGAGTAGCCATTAAAATAGTATTTCCTTTTTTATTAAGATCTTGTAATACTTCCATAACCTCAATACTTGTTTGTGGATCAAGGTTTCCGGTAGGCTCATCAGCAAGAATTAATTCAGGATTGTTTAAAAGAGCTCTGGCAATGGCAATACGTTGCTGTTCTCCTCCAGACAATTCATAAGGGAATTTAAACCCTTTAGATTTCATTGCAACCTTATTAAGTACTTCTTCAATCCTGTTTGAGATTTCCTCTTTAAGTTTCCATCCTGTTGCTTTTAAAACAAACTCTAAATTATCGTTTACAGTTCTGTCGTTTAAAAGTTTAAAATCTTGAAATACTACTCCAAGTTTACGTCTTAAAAAAGGAATATCGTTTTCTTTCAATCCATTCAAGTTAAAATTTACAATAGAACCTTCTCCTTTAGTAAGCGATAAATCACCATAAAGTGTTTTCATAAAACTACTTTTTCCAGTACCCGTTTTTCCAATAAGATATACGAAATCTCCTTTTTCCATCTCGAGGTTTACATCAGAGAGTACTAAACTATCTCCTTGAAAAATAGAAACATCTTTTAATTGTAAAACAGTTTCAGACATAATTATTATAGTAGTTATCGTTTGTGTAAATGTATCATTTTAGCTTAACTTTTAAAAATTGATTTTAGTGTATTTCTGTAGTATTATAAATCAATAATTTATACGGTTTTAAACATTTAATAACTCGGTTTATAATTATAACAAAAAACCAACGTTATAAAATTGATATTAAATTATCTTTGATTCACATTAAAAAACGATAGTAATGATTAAAAAAATAGTATTCGTTTTTGCATTTATAATAGGATGCAATCTCAATATTTTAGCACAACAATCAGCAACTTATACCAGTGAATGGGTAGATTACCAAAAAGCATTATCGCTATATAATAGTAAGCAATATTTAGCAGCTCAATCTTTATTTTATAAAATAGGGAGTACGGCAAAAGACGAAGTCGTAAAATCAGATTGTGCTTATTATGTTGCCAATTCTGCTGTGAGATTAAATCAACAGAACGCAGATGACCTTGTTTTAAATTTTGTTGAAGAATATCCTACGAGTACAAAACGAAATACAGCGTTTGTAGATGTTGGAGATTATTATTTTGAAAATTCTAGTTATTCTAGAGCTAGAAAATGGTATGATAAAGTAGAAGAAGAATCTTTGCCCAGAAAAGAACGTGAAAAATTTGACTTTAATTATGGATATAGTTTTTATGCTACAAAAAATAACAGGAGTGCCAAAAAATATTTATCTCGAGTAGAAAACTCGCAAAAATATGGTTCACAAGCAAAGTACTATATTGGTTTTATGGCATATGAAGGAGATGATTATGAGAAAGCTTCAGAGTACTTTGATCAAGTAAGTGATAATGAAAAATACAAAGAGGATTTATCATACTACCAAGCCGATCTAAATTTTAAATTAGGAAATTTCGAAAAAGCTATAGATCTGGCCAAAGCACAGTTAGAAACAAGTGATGAAAATGAAGTTTCAGAATTATCAAAAATTATAGGAGAAAGTTATTTTAACTTAAAGCAATATGCTGAAGCTATTCCATTTTTAACAGAATATAAAGGGCGTAGAGGAAGATGGAGTAATACAGATTTTTATCAATTAGGATATGCTTATTATAAACAAAATGATTTTGAAAATGCAATTTCAGAATTTAATAAAATTATAGATGGTAATAACTCTGTTGCACAAAATGCATACTACCATTTAGGAGAAAGTTATATTAATTTAGAAAAGAAACAAGAAGCATTAAACGCATTTCGTAATGCATCTCAAATGGACTTTGATTTAAAAATTCAAGAAGATGCTTGGTTAAATTACGCAAAAATTAGCTACGAAATAGGGAATCCATATCAATCTGTCCCACAAGTGTTAGCAGGATATTTAGATAAATACCCAAAGACTAGTTATAAAGAAGAGATTGAAACTTTACTAATTGACTCTTATATTACTTCAAAAAACTATAAAGAAGCCTTAGTACTATTAGAAGGTAGAAATAGTTTTGAGAATAAAGTAGCATATCAAAAAGTAGCATTTTATCGTGGTATAGAACTGTATAATGAAAATCAATATTTAGAAGCAGAATCTTTTTTTGATAAATCATTAAAAGAACCGAGAGATGAAAAATATACTGCAAGAGCAACTTTTTGGAAAGCAGAAACAGATTATAATCTTACCGATTATGAAGATGCTTTAGTTGGATTTAAACAATTTCAAGGAAGTAGTAAAGCAGCTGTAACCAAAGAAATAGAAAATATTGATTATAACTTAGGTTATACTTATTTTAAGCAGAAAAACTATCCTAAAGCTACAGAGTATTTTAATAAATTTATTAAAAAAAATACTGGCGATAGAGTAAGGTTAAATGATGCTTATTTAAGATTAGGAGATGGTGAATTTGTATCTAGTAATTATAATCAAGCGATTAAAGCTTATGAAAGAGCAATTAGACTAAATGAAATAGAGCCAGATTATGCGTTCTTTCAAAAAGCATTAAGCTATGGATATTTAGGGAATGGAGGTAAAAAAATTAAGGAGCTAAATGATTTTATTCAGAAGTATACAAAATCAAAATTAAGAGATGATGCGTTATACGAGCTAGGTAACTCATATGTTAAGGATAACGAGATTGACAAAGCAATGCGAATGTATGATCAATTAAACTCAGAATATAGAGGAAGTTCATTCATATCAAAATCACTTTTGCGACAAGGCTTAGTGCATTATAATTCAGGAAATAATGATTTAGCTTTAAATAAATTTAAAAATGTAGCTAACAAATATCCGGGTTCTCCAGAAGCCATTCAAGCTGTATCTACATCTCGATTAATTTACATCGATTTAGGCCGTGTAAATGAATATGCTTCTTGGGTAAAAACTTTAGATTATGTAGACGTTAGTGATGCAGAACTAGATAATTCAGCTTATGAAGCAGCCGAGAGGCAATATTTAGCAGGTAATACAAATAAATCGATTAAACTGTTTAATGGTTACTTAAACGAATTTTCAAACGGATTACATGCTTTAAATTCCCATTTCTATTTAGCTCAATTATATTTCAAAGAAGATTTGCAAGAAAACGCTATGCCTCATTATAGTTATGTTGTAAATCAACCAAATGGAGAGTTTACAGAAACAGCTTTAACACGTTTGGGAGAAATTCATTTAAATACAAAAGACTGGTTAACAGCCATTCCTATTTTAGAACGTTTAGAAATAGAAGCAGACTTACCACAAAGTGTAGTATTCGCACAATCTAATTTAATGAATGCACATTACCAATTAAATGCTTATGATTTAGCGGTTGATTATGCCGAGAAAGTACTTTCGAATTCTAGAATAGATAATAATGTAAAAAGTGATGCACAGATTATTATTGCACGTTCTGCAATTAAAACAAATGATGAAGATCGTGCTAAAATAGCCTATGCTCAAGTAGAGAAAATAGCATCAGGAGAATTAGCTGCAGAAGCGTTATACTTTAATGCTTATTTTAAAAATAAAGAGAATAACTATGCAGCTTCAAATACAGTAGTTCAAAAACTAGCGAAAAATTATTCGGGATATAAATATTATGGTGCAAAAGGCTTGATACTTATGGCTAAGAATTTTTACGAGTTAGAAGACGCTTATCAAGCAACCTATATCCTAGAAAGTGTTACTGAAAACTTTAAAGAGTTTAGTGATGTAGTAATAGAAGCTAAAGAAGAATTAAATCGAATCAAAACAGAAGAAGCCAAAACAAATTCATCAGTTGAAACAGACGATGGTAATTAATCATCTTTCCAGAAATCAAATCAAAAACAAACAAAAAACGAATATGTATAAATACATAAAACGACTATCAATTTTAGTTATCGTATTGAATATAGTAACAACTTCTTTCTCTCAAGCTAAAAGACAAACTAAAGACACTATAAATACAGAAACTGTAAATGTTGTAAAACCTTATACCCCTAAAATTTCTGATGCCTTTAAAGTAAAAGAAATTCCGTCATTAGATGATGATGTAACCGCTAGTAAAAAAGCAATTAAGTATAATATATTTTCTATCCCAGTTGCTTCAATATTTACTCCAGCTAAAGCAAAAGCAGCACAAGTAGATAAAGCGAAAAAGGAAAAATTATTTGATAATTATGCTTCTTTTGGTGTGGGCACATTTACCAGTGTATTAGGAGAAGTATACTTAAATAAGGAAATAAATAGAAATGAAAGTGTAGGAGGATATGTTAATCACCATTCTTCTCAAGGAGGTGTAGAAGATGTATTTTTAGATAATGATTTTTCTGACACAAAATTGAATATTAATTATGCTAGAAAATCTAGAGATTTTGCTTGGAATATAGATGCAGGAGCTAGACATCAATCTTATAATTGGTATGGATTACCAGAAAACGTGTTTAATGAAACAGAGATAGCATCTATCGATCCACAACATACTTTTTTTACTTTTGATTTTGGAGGAGAGTTGCAATTTGAAGATAAACTTATAAACTCTGGAAGTATTAGATTTAGACGCTTTGCAGATAATTCAGATTCCGGAGAAAATCGTTTTGTAATGAAAACGAATATTGATATTCCTATTAATAGAGATGAGAGTTTAAACACTAATTTTAAAATTGATTATATCGATGGTACTTTCGATAGAAGCTTTTTAGCATTGCAAGAAGTTAATTATGGTAATTTTACAGCAAATGTTAATTCTAGCTATCAAATTATACAAGACGACTTAACGGTTAATTTAGGAGCTTCAATTTCATACTTAAACGATAGTGAATCTGGAGATAATGATTTCTTTATTTATCCAAAAATAACAGCATCCTATAGATTAGTTGATGAGATTTTAATTGCTTACGGAGGAGTAGAAGGAGAGTTAATTCAAAATTCATACTACGATTTTGCAAACGAGAATTTATTTGTGTCTCCAACACTATTTATAAGGCCTACAGATCAGCAATATAATGGATATATTGGGTTAAAAGGAAAACTATCTAATACAACAAGTTATAACGTTAGAGGAAATTATTACTCTGAAAATAATAAGGCTCTGTTTTTAGCAAATCCAGCATTGATTGGAGCAGTCGAAGATTTCCAATTTGGAAACTCTTTTGGTGTTGTATATGATGATATTACAACATTTAGTGTGTTTGGTGAAATTAATGTTGATGTAAATAGAAATTTTAGTTTAGGAATTAAAGCAGAATATTTTACCTACAATACAGATGATCAGGAAGAAGCTTGGAATTTACCAGATTTTAAAGCGTCATTGTTTTTAGATTATCAAATTGATGAACATTGGTTTGCAGGAGCTAATCTATTTTATACTGGAGAACGTTTTGATCAAAGTTTTGTTACAGGACCATTAATTAATAGTGTACCAGTAACAACTGTATTAGAAAGCTTTTTTGATGCTAATGCACATTTAGGATATCGCATTAATAGTCAATGGTCTGTTTATGCTAAAGCAAATAATCTTGCAAACCAAGAGTATGATCGTTGGTTAAATTTTCCAGTACAAGGCATTCAGTTTTTAGCAGGAACCACATATAAATTTGATTTTTGATAGTTAGTAAGCTTGTAATTTTATTTTTTATTTCTCGACTTAGTAAACTCAAAATGAATACTAACAAGAAATAAATAAGAAATGAAAAAATCAATATTAATAATAGCATTACTAATAAGTTTTGTGTCTATAGCACAGCAAAAAGATTATTATTTAGACAAAGGATTTATAGCAGAAGGTTATGATGTAACAGAATATTTTAATAATAAAACTGTAGAAGGAAAAAAGAACTTTGTAACAAGTTATGATGGTGCTAAATATAAATTTTCATCTCAAGCTAATTTAGATAAATTTAAAGCAAATCCTAATAAGTATGTTCCTCAATATGGCGGATATTGCGCTTATGCGTTAGCAACTAATGGTAAAAAAGTAGATGCAGATCCAGAAACTTTTGAAATAAGAAATGGTAAACTATATATGTTCTATAATTCTTGGGGAACGAATACTTTTAAAAAATGGAAAAATGAAGGCCCTGAAAAATTGCGTCCTAAAGCTGATATTAATTGGGAAAAAGTGAAATTTAAAAGCTAATATAATTTCCTTTTTTAATTATATGAAACGGTATACTAATTTAGTTTACCGTTTTTTTTACGCCTTATTTTTTCATTAAAAGTAAATTACTTTTTCAGTATTTTTACGTCTTAAACTTTTTTATGATGAAAAAAATAACGTTCCTTTTACTTGTTATGATTATTGTTAGTTGTTCTACAAAAGAACAAGTAGATTTAATTGTAACTAATGCTAATGTTTATACTGTAAATTCTAATTTTGATAGCGCAGAAGCTTTTGCTGTTGTTGACGGCAGATTTGTTGCTGTTGGATCAACAACAGATATTCAATCAAAGTATCAATCTGAAAATACAGTTGATGCTGAAGGACAAACTATTGTACCAGGACTTATCGATGCGCATTGCCACTTTTTAAGATTAGGGCAAGGGCAACAAGCCGTGGATTTGGTAGGGACTAAAAGCTTTGAAGAAGTAGTACAGCGTGTTATCGATTTTCAGAATGAAAATAAATTAAATTTTATAACTGGTGGAGGTTGGGATCAAAACGATTGGGAAAATAAAACTTACCCCAATAAAAAATTATTAGACGGCTTATTTCCTAATACGCCTATTGCATTAACTCGTGTAGATGGTCATGCAATACTTTGTAATCAAGCGGCCTTAGATTTAGGTAATGTAACAGCTAATAGTAAGATTGATGGTGGAGAGGTTATTGTCGAAGATGGAATCCCTACTGGAGTTTTAATTGATAATGCTGGGGATTTAGTTCAAAACTATTGGCCTAAACCAACACGAGATGAAACTGTAAAAGCTTTGCTAGCAGCACAAGATATTTGTTTCGATATGGGTTTAACAACGGTAGATGATGCAGGTTTAGGAATTGAAGAAATTGAAATTATTGATAGCCTTCAACAAGCAGGGGCTTTGAATATGAGAGTTTACGCCATGGTGTCGACCACTAAAGAAAATTTAGATTACTATTTAAATAAAGGTATTGTAAAAACTGAAAAATTAAATGTGCGTTCGTTTAAGTTTTATGCAGATGGAGCTTTAGGGTCAAGAGGAGCTATGCTAAGATCAGAATATAGTGATCAACCAGGACATTTAGGTTTAATGGTAAACAGCTTAGAAAATTTTCAAGAAACGGCTGCACGTATTGCAAAATCTAATTACCAAATGAATACACATGCGATTGGAGATTCTGCTAACCGATCGGTATTACAAACCTATCATAAATTATTAAAAGATACGCCAGGTCGTCGTTGGCGTGTAGAGCATGCGCAAGTAGTGTCTCCGGAAGATTTTGATTTATATAAAGATATTGTGCCGTCTATCCAACCAACACATGCAACGAGTGATATGTATTGGGTAGAAGAACGTTTAGGTGCAGAACGTATGAAAAGTGCTTATGCGTTTAAAGATTTGTTAAATAAACATGGTAAAATCGCATTAGGGACAGATTTCCCTGTAGAACATGTAAGTCCGTTTTACACATTTCATGCAGCAGTAGCTAGGCAAGATCACGAACAATATCCTGAAGGAGGGTTTCAAATAGAAAATGCATTAAGCCGTGAAGAAGCTTTAAGAGGTATGACCGATTGGGCAGCTTATTCTAATTTTGAAGAAACTGAAAAAGGAAGTATAGAGCTTGGGAAATTTGCTGATTTTATTATTTTAGATAAAAATATAATGGAAGTACCGCTAAAAGAAATTCCAAATATAAAAGTAAACCATACATATGTAGATGGAAAAGAACAATAAAATTGTTTTATACTTTATAAAAATCTAATAAATGAAACCTGATATGCTTATCATATATCAGGTTTTATTGTTAAAATGATCTTGCTAAATAATCGTAATGTTCACCCCCTAATACAAGTTCTCATTGTAAACCAACGCTACTACAAACTGCTTTTTAAAAGTGTTAAAATCGAGATATAACCATTTTAAAGGTATTTCTTTCCTATCTTCATATTTTTTAAACCTAAAGACTTTTATAATTACTTTAGTAGGATTTCTAAATAATTTATTAATTATATACAATTAGCAGTTATTTCATTTACATCATTACACCCTATAGCATTATTACTGATAGCGGTAGATTTTCCTTGTTCAATATGATTACATATTAAAGGCAAAGAACACGTGCTTAGTATTGGATTTCTAACTAATGTGATAAATTGATTGACACCAGCTATATTTCTTAACCCATCGATATTAGTTAAGGAATTGTTGTCATCTCTAATTGTGATATTTTCTAAGCTAGATGTTAAATTAACTAATGCATCTAAATTTTGTAAAGAAGAATTTCGTATTAATGATAATGATCCACCGATAAAAGTTAAATTTTGAAAATTGTTTAAATTAACTATATCGCTACCAGTTATATTAAGACTTTCTTCAATTCTATTAAGATTGTTAAAACCTGAAATATTAGATGGTCTTGGGTTAAAACTTAAAGAAAGCCCTCCTCTTATTACTTCTAAATTTTCAAATCCACTTATTGTGATTTGAGAATCTGTTTGAAAAGCAGTGTCGAAAAAAATCAAATTTTGATTGATTTCTATCAAATTTTCAAATCCAGATATGCTTGTTAATGATCCATTGTTTATTATTGATAACTCTCCTAAATTTGCTAATGAATTAAATCCTGATATTTCTTCTAAATTATTATTTTGATTAAACTCTAAGGTTCCACCAATAGATATTAAATTCTCCAACCCAGATGTGTTTATAAGCCCTGGATTATTTAATACTCTAAAATCTCCAATAACAGTTTCTAGGGAACTTAAACCATTAAAATTTGTTAGAGAGCTATTGCTAATATTATTGCCTCCAGCATTATTACTAGAAAAAATATTTATTCTATTGATAATTTTAACATTGGATAGAAAATTTAAATTAATTATATTTTCCATTCCAATAATTGATAGTAATCCGTTAATAGATTCTAAATTCATAAATGCATTATCCATAGAAACTATAGGTATATCAGCTAAAGACAGTAAATTTAAAAAAGGTAATGAGTTGAAACCTGTAATATTTGTTAAAGATATATTACTGCTGATATCTATTCCTTCAATAGTACTCAATGAATTAAACCCTTCAATTGATATCAAGGATGGGTTGACATTAACTTGTAATAATCCATTTACTTGTTCTAAAGAATTAAATTCAGGTATTGCTGTCAGATTATCATTCGCAGTAAAAGATAAAGATATAGTTTCATTCTCTATACGCTTCAAGTTCTCAAATCCTTCTACTTCAGTAAGTAAAGGATTGTTAGATATATTAATTGCTCCTTGAACTGTGTTTAATTGATTAAATCCATTGATTATATTTAAGTCATTTCTATCAAAATTAATATCTCCTAAAACAGCATTTAAATTGTTAAAACCGTTTAAGCTACTATAATTATTTCTTTCAAATATGAAATCTCCATTTATATTAATTAAATTGTTAAATCCAGTTAACCCTTGATTATTTTCATTATTGTTTAAAATAAAGTTACCGCCTACATCTTCTAACAATTCAAATGAATTTGAAATATCAATAGTTGAACGACTAACCTCTAAATCTCCACCAATAGAGATTAAATTATTAAATCCACTTAATAGACCTAATTGATTTTCCTCTAAAGAAATAAATAAATTTCCAGTTATTTCATTTACATTCTGAAATATAGTATTTGTATAATTTACGTTTGAAGTTAAATCAATAATAATAGATCCGTTAATAGTAGAACAGCCACCAAACATCCTAATGAAATTAGTCACATCGTTATCACTAGATATTCTAAGAGTTTGATTATTAAAATCATTGCAGCTTAAAACAGGTACTGGAGGTTCTTCAATGATAGAGTCATCAATAGAGTCATCTGAAGAAGAGCAACTATAAAGAAATATTAAAATTATTGAGATTAAAAAGAGTTTTTTATAATTCATAATTGATTCAAATAATTTGTCATTGTAAATAACTTAAATTAATAATTAAAATCCTACAAAAAGTTAATAATGAAAATCTTTAATTAGCATAACCTCGCCAAATAGTCGTAATGCTCACCCTCTAATACAAGTTCACATTGTAAACCAACGCTACTACAAGCTGCTTTTAATGTGTTAAAATCGAGATATAACCACTTTAAAGGTATTTCTTTTTCACTTTTATAACTCAAAAAATAATCAAGCTCACCATAATAATTAGAATTAGCATCAAACCAGTATCCACCATCTTCATCTTCATACATATATTTAATATCGCTAGAATCTATTAAAATTTGCCCATTAGGTTTGAGTAAACTTTTTAAATGTTTTAAATAGTTTGGAACTAAAAACAATTCTTGAAAAATACCAGTGCCGTTCATAAGTAATAAGATGGTGTCAAAAGTTTCAACTTCCTTTAATACATTTTTTACTTCAGTATTAATAACTCCTCTTTGTTTACAGACATCAATAGCGCCTTTAGAAATATCGATTGCTTTAACTAATAGCTTTTTGCTTTGTAAATAGAGACTATGGCTCCCGCTTCCACAGCCTACATCTAACACAGCTCCTTTGGATAATTGAAGTGCTTTTTGTTCTAATTTAGGCATTTCATCATAGCTTCTAAATAGATAAGGAATAGGTAATACATCATCATCAGAAATGTTAGTAGAAGTGATGAGGTCTTCTGTATAGTTTTTGTTCTGATAATCTAATAAAGCTTGTCCAAATAAATCTTTCATCGATTTTGTTATTCTGCATTAGATACAGAATCTATTTTAATTAGTAGTTTTACAACATGCAAGACATTATAAATAATCTGCCAAAGCTCGCCAAAGATAAGCATAAGGAAAACAAAACTTTTTTTACAAAGCTTAAAAAAAAGCCACCAAAGCAATTGGATTATATAATGCAAGAATTGCACGAAACTGAGTTTGAAAACACAGATTGTTTGCAATGTGCTAATTGTTGTAAAACCACTGGACCATTATTTACTGATAAAGATATTGATCGTATTTCTAAACACTTTAAGCAAAAACCACAACAGTTTATTGAGCAATATTTACGTATAGATGAAGATAACGATTATGTATTGCAAAATGTGCCTTGTACATTTTTGGGAACAGATAATTATTGCTCTATTTATGAAGTACGCCCTAAAGCATGTCGTGAGTTTCCGCATACGGACAGAAAGAAATTTCAGCAAATATCTCATCTTACTTTAAAAAATGTTGAGATGTGCCCAGCGGCTTATAATATCGTTGAGGAGATGAAGAAAAGAATTAAAATCTAAATTCTTTTTATCTTTAACTAAACAAATTTATTAATGTTGGAAAGCTTACTGAACTATTTTGAAACCATTCCTTCGCTGCATCGAAGTCTTATTTTAATTGGCGGAATCACATTATTTTGGATTTTAGAAGGCATATTACCACTATTTAGGTTTAAGTATAAAAAATGGAAACATGCCATTCCTAATATATTCTTTACGTTAACAACTATAATAGTGAACTTTGCTTTAGCTTTCTTGCTATTAAGTTCAGCAGATTGGGTAAATGCAAACGATTTTGGAATTATTAATTGGCTTCCAGAAATGCCTTTGTGGTTGTATATTATTATTGGTCTACTATTAATAGATTTTATTGGTGCTTATTTGCCACATTATGTAGAGCATAAAGTAAAATATCTATGGATGATACATTTAGTACACCATAGTGATCATCATGTAGATACCACTACAGCTAATAGACATCATCCTTTAGAAAGTATAATTCGTTTTATATTTACGTTAGCTGGAGTATTTATTATTGGAACTCCGATAGCAATTGTAATGTTATATCAATCACTGTCTGTTGTGGCGACTCAATTTAATCACGCAAATATCAAATTGCCAAAAAAAGTGGATCATATGTTGAGTTATGTCATTGTATCACCAGATATGCATAAAGTACATCATCATTATGTATTACCGTATACAGACTCAAATTATGGTAATATTTTCTCTATATGGGATCGTTTATTAGGAACGTTTATGATATTAGATACTGGTAAAATTGTGTATGGTGTAGATGTATTCCCAGATGAAAAGACAAATAGTAATATTAAAGATCTACTCAAACAACCATTTCAAGAATATAAAAAGCCAACTACTGGAATTGATTGAATTAAATTTTGCAAATTAAAATTTATTAACTCTCTAAGTATTAAGCCTAATAGGTTTTTGCAACTAATTTGTTAATGATTTTTTTGCTTAAAAAAAAGTTTTCAACAACTTATTAACATAAAATGTTCGTTCCTCTAATTTTTTATACACTTCATAGAGTATTTTTTATTCTAAAATTAAAAACAACTTAGTTTACATCGAGGGTTAATTAATTACTGTGATGTTATTTTTATAAATTATAACACATCAGATCATTTGAAAAAAAATACACTACTACTGCGTTTAGCAGTACTTTTTGGCTTTTTATCACACAAAAGTTTTTCTCAACAAAGTTATGCGACTATAGAGAAAAATGTAAATAAACGTGCTAGTAGCTTACATCACGATTTAAATAAAACAGGAGATACATTATTACTAAAAAGTGATAAGAAAATTAATTATGTATATTCTATTAATAAAGATTCTAAGCGTGAAGTTTACAATTTTATAAATGGAAACTGCCATGAAATTCCATTAACTCATTTAACAGAAGGGAAACATACTTTTGTGGTGGGACAATCTTCTTTAAAAATTGTTTTTGTGGTAAGGATAAATAAAAATACTGAAATATCGTCTACACTTACAGCTTCTAAAAATCAATAGCTATTTATAAATTAAATACTTTGACCTTTTAATTTCAAATGCTTTAAGCCCATCTTGCCAAGTTGCTTTTATTTGAGATTCAGTAAATTCATTTTCAATTTGCTGTTGAAGTTTTTTAGTGCCAGCAAGCTTAGTGAAGAAACCATTTTCAATAAAGAATTTACTTTTATCTGAAGTAGAATTGTATGCATTGATGATGTATTGTAGGTTGATTTCGTTTAAATTTCTTTCATTACTTAAATCAAATCCAATAGATTTTTCGCCTTGATGTTTTGGGTATTTTGCACCTTCGTTTGGCTGAGGTGTAAATGAATATTTTGCAGTTTCATTTTTTA
This sequence comes from Flavobacteriaceae bacterium, assembly GCA_003443635.1. NCBI lineage: Bacteria > Pseudomonadati > Bacteroidota > Flavobacteriia > Flavobacteriales > Flavobacteriaceae > Flavobacteriaceae bacterium. The sequence continues at coordinate 1,275,977 of CP031964.1, forward strand.
AAAATGGAGACCCGTAAATTTGAAACTGCTTATTTGTACCACGACCAACACTTATATTTGTACCTTCAAAAAAACATAAACTAGGGTATAGATTAATGGCTTTATCGTTAGGTAAATTGGGGGATGGTTTTATAGGTAAACTGTATGACATATCCCTACTATAGTTTTGAATAGAAATTATAGTAAGATCAGCCTGTACTTGATTTTTTAGCCAACCCTCTCCATTAATCATCTTTGCATATTCCCCAATAGTCATTCCATGTACAACAGGCACTGGGTGCATCCCAACAAAACTTTGATGTTCCAGCTCTAAAATAGGGCCATCAATATAATGACCATTTGGGTTTGGGCGATCTAATATTATAATAGGAATGTTTGCTTCTGCACAAGCTTCCATTACGAAATGTAAAGATGATATATAAGTATAGAAACGAGCACCTACATCTTGAATATCAAAAACGATTATATCTATATTTTCCAGTTGCGTTTTTGTTGGTTTCTTATTGCTCCCGTAAAGAGATACGATAGGTAGCCCAGTTTTAGTATCAATACCATCTTTTATAACTTCACCGGCATCTGCTGTACCTCTAAAGCCATGCTCTGGAGCAAATACTTTAGAAATACTAATGTTAAGGGTAGATAGAGAATCAACTAAGTGAGTATAATGAGTATTAGTTTTAAAAATCACACTAGTTTGATTAGCAACAATTCCAACACGTTTTCCGTTAAGTAGAGGTATATATTTATTTAATTGATTGGAACCTACAATAATATTTTTTTTGCTTTGAACTTTTACATCTGCATCAACTAATGTATTTGTATTGGATTTAGCTTTAGAGCCACAAGAAATTCCTAATAAAACAAATAATAAAACTGTATTTTTGAGAAATTTTAAAATCATTAGCATAGATTGAATTACGAATATTTTATAGCAAAACGAATCACTGGTAGTAAATCGTATAAAAGTAGTATATCGGGGCCAATTATAAAAATCGGAATTGTTGCAATTGCTATTGGTCTTATTGTTATGTTAATTGCTATTTCCACAGGAACTGGTTTGCAGAAAAAAATTAGGGAAAAAGCAATAGCTTTCAATGGGCATGTGATACTTTCTAATTTTGATAATAATACCTCAGAAGAATCTCAATTCCCAATATCTATAAATCAAGAATTTTATCCTGAATTTAAAGAGATTGAGGATATAAAACACATACAAGGAGTTGCATCTAAATCGGGAGTTATCCGTACAGAGAACGATATTGAAGGAGTGATATTAAAAGGCGTAGGTAAGGATTATGATTGGCATTATTTTGAAGAATATTTAATTGAAGGCAAGCTACCAGAATATTCAGAACGAACGAGTAACGATATTATAATGTCAAGTTATACTGCGAATCGTTTAGGGTTACAATTAAATGATAGTTTTGAAATGGTATTTCTTCGTGCGAATACAGGCAGACACGCACAAAGAAGATTCAATATTGTTGGAATTTTTAGTTCTGGGTTTCAAGATTTAGATAAAACATTTTTATTAGGAGATATACGTCATATTCAAAGATTAAACAGTTGGAAAGATAATGAAATAGGTAGTTTTGAGATTTTTATAGACAATTTTGATGATTTAGATGTTATTGGAACAGAAATTTATCAAAAAACACCATCCACATTAAAAACAGAAAAAGTCTCAGAGCGTTATGCTGTGATTTTTGAATGGGTGAAAATTTTCGATAAAAATATTTATGGTATTATCGTTATAATGATTATTGTGGCAGGCATTAATATGATTACTGCATTATTGGTACTTATACTCGAACGTACACAGATGATAGGAATTCTAAAAGCTTTAGGAAGTAATAATTGGAGTGTGCGAAAAATGTTTCTATACAATGCTTCATATCTAGTATTACGAGGATTATTTTGGGGAAATATTATTGGATTAAGTTTTTTGTTTATACAAAAACAATTTAAATTAATAAAGTTTCCAAACCCTGAAGAGTATAATATGACTTACGTTCCGGTGTATCTAAATCTAGATTATATTCTTTTATTAAATATTGGTACATTTATAATGTGTTTTATAATGCTTTTGGTGCCATCCTACATCATTACAAAAATTTCTCCAGTAAAAGCAATTAGGTTCGAGTAAATTTAAATTTTTATTAAACTTCTTTATGTATATCGATTAAGAGAGAATTGAAAATGTTTAAGTAGATTGCTTGATCGCTAATACAATAAAAACTTACTTTTTAACTTACGACTTATAACTTTTAACTTAAATTTGCACCGTAATTTATACTTATGAAATAGTCATGAGAATTAGACTTATAATGATTTGATATACTAATTTGACTATTGCATCTGACCAATTTTAAAAAATAAGATATAACAGATGAAATACGCTAAAAATATACTTGAAACTATTGGTAATACACCTTTAGTAAAATTAAATAAATTAACACAAGAACTACCTTGCTTAGTGTTAGCGAAATATGAAACTTTTAATCCAGGGAATTCGGTAAAAGATCGTATGGCACTTAAAATGATTGAAGATGCAGAAGCAGACGGTCGCTTAAAACCAGGAGGGACTATTATAGAAGGAACTTCAGGGAATACAGGAATGGGTTTAGCCTTAGCTGCTATAGTGAAAGGCTATAAAATGGTTTGTGTTATTAGCGATAAGCAAAGTAAAGAAAAGATGGATATTTTGCGTGCTGTAGGCAGTAAGGTTGTAGTATGCCCAACAAATGTAGAACCTGAAGATCCACGTTCATATTATTCAACTTCAAAACGTTTGGCAGAAGAAACACCGAACAGTTGGTATGTAAATCAATATGACAATCCAAGTAATGCTGCTGCACATTACGAAAGTACTGGCCCGGAAATTTGGAAACAAACAGAAGGAAGGGTTACACATTTTGTTGTAGGTGTAGGCACAGGCGGAACAATTTCTGGAGTAGGGAACTATTTAAAAGAACAAAATCCTAATGTAAAAGTTTGGGGAGTAGATACCTATGGAAGTGTGTTTAAAAAATATCACGAAACAGGTATTTTCGACGAAAATGAAATTTATCCATATATCACCGAAGGTATTGGAGAAGATATTTTACCAAAAAATGTTGATTTTGATGTTATTGATGGATTTACCAAGGTAACCGATAAAGATGCTGCAATTTACACTCAAAAACTAGCAAAAGAAGAAGGGATGTTCTTGGGTAATTCTGCCGGATCAGCAATAAAAGGATTACTTCAATTAAAAGAACACTTTACAAAAGACGATGTAGTCGTATTGCTATTTCATGATCACGGAAGTCGTTATGTAGGTAAAATGTTTAATGATGAATGGATGAGAGATCGTGGGTTTATAGAAGATGAAATTACAATTGCTGCAGATCTTATTAAAGAGCATATAGATAAACCTTTAGTAACTGTAAAGACTGAAGAATTAGTATCTCATGCTATCGAGAGAATGAAGAAATTTAAAATTTCTCAAATTCCAGTAGAAGATACTTCTGGGTTTGTAGGTGCATTAGATGAAACGGATGTGTTACGTAAGTTTATGGAAAATAAAAATATTTCTGATTTACCGATTAAAGATGTAATGCATAAACCATTTCCAATTGTAAATAAAAATACACCTATTGAAGAAGTCTCAAAATTAATAGATAAAGATAACAATGCTGTTCTGGTAGACCTTGAAGATGGTAAATACCACATTATTACCAAGCATGATATTATTAGTGCTTTGTAGTGTTAATTTTTATGTACAAATAATATTTGGAATTTATTTTTTGTAGTCCTATTTTTAGAGAATGCAAGAAGATTTCTTACAGTATATATGGAAGTATAAAAAATTTAATCCGTTCAATTTAAAAACTACTCAAAATGAACAGATTTCAATTGTTTCTGTAGGGCTGCATAATCATGATTCTGGACCAGATTTTTTTAATGCTCAACTAAAAATTGGAGAACAATTATGGGCAGGAAATGTTGAGGTTCATATTAATTCTAATGATTGGTATCTTCATAATCATGAAAAGGATAAAACGTACGATAATGTAATCCTTCACATTGTATGGGAATACGATAATGATATTTATAGAAAAGATAATACATGTATTCCAACTTTAGAATTAAAAAATTATACCTCACCTGAAACTTTAAATAATTATCATAAATTATTTTCTAAAACTCCAAAATGGATTAATTGCGAGAAAGATTTTAAAAATGTTGATAGTTTTATAGTCGAAAATTGGATAGAACGCTTGTATTTTGAGCGCTTAGAACGAACATCTCAAGATATAAAAATACTTTTAGAGAACTCAAAAAATAATTGGGAAGCTGTTTTATTTAAAATGTTAGCGAGGAGTTTTGGACTTAAAGTGAATGGAGATGCATTTTTTAGTATGGCAAATTCCTTTGATTTTTCAATACTAAGAAAAGTGCAATCAAAACAATTGAGTGTTGAAGCTTTATTGTATGGACAATCTAATTTATTAGAAGACGATTTTCAAGAACCTTATTTTACAGAACTTAAAACAGAATATGAGTTTTTAAAACAAAAATTTCAACTTTCAAATTCTGCAATAATACCAATTCAGTTTTTTAGATTAAGACCCCTTAATTTCCCAACTATAAGAATATCTCAATTAGCGAGTTTATATCATAGATCACAAAATTTATTTTCTAAAATAATAACAACCATTTCTATAAAAGAAATATATGACATATTTTCTGTTGAAGCTTCAGAGTTTTGGGATACACATTATACATTTCACACTGCTTCAAAGCAGAGAAAGAAAAAACTAACCAAATCGTTTATAGATTTACTATTGATAAATACGATTATTCCGCTTAAATTTAGTTATGCAAAATATCAAGGAATAGAAATTAACGATACTATAATTACTTTAATTCAAAGTATTGCCTCAGAAAATAATACGATTATTAATAAATTTAATTCATTTAAAAAGATATCGAAAACTGCTTTAGATTCACAAGCATTACTTCAACTAAAAAATAATTATTGTGATAAGAATAAGTGCTTACAATGTGTTATAGGAAATACACTTTTAAATAGGAATTGATTAACTTGCGATATGAATATTTTCTATAAACTATTACTCTATTTTCAAAAACATGGTTATTATGTTTGTCAACGTATTGCAGATCGTTTGGGTATTAGAGCAAAAGTGGTTAGAACATCTTTTATGTATTTAACTTTTGTAACAGTTGGTTTTGGTTTTGCGCTTTATTTGTTTCTCGCATTTTGGATGCGTATTAAAGATTTACTCTATACAAAACGCACTTCAGTTTTTGATTTATAATCTATGCTTAGACTCAAACTATTTAGATCTAAAACTAAAATAGCAATACTATTGTTATTGTTACTGGCGTGCATTGGTATTTTTGGATTTAAACTATTATCAGGATATAGTTGGGTAGATGCATTATATATGACAGTAATTACAGTCACTACTGTTGGTTTTGGTGAAGTACGACCGTTAGACGATACATCAAAAGTGTTTACTGTATTTTTAATTATAGCAAGTGTAGTTATTGTTGGTTACGCCATTAAAGTGATCTCAGAATATATTTTAAGTAAAAATGATATAGAAGAATTAAAACAAAAGAAGATGCAAAAGAAAATTGATGCTTTAAAAAATCATATTATTATTTGTGGTTATGGTAGAAATGGGAGGCAAGCGGCTATAAAATTATTAGCGCATAATAAACCTTTTGTTGTTATTGAAAAAGATAAAGACCTTATAGATAAACTCGAAAATGATCTAGTGCCATTTGTTTCAGGAAATGCAAATGAAGATGAAGTATTAATTCAAGCAGGAGTAGAGCGTGCCGCTTGTTTAATTTCAGCGTTACCTAATGATGCAGATAACCTATTTGTAGTATTGTCTGCGAGGCAGATTAATCAGAAAATGAATATTATAAGTCGTGCATCTCAAGAAACATCCTATAATAAACTTAAACTTGCTGGAGCAAATAATGTAATTCTCCCAGACAAAATAGGAGGAGATCATATGGCTTCTTTAGTGGTAGTTCCCGATTTAATGGAATTTATAGATAACCTATCGATTGTTGGAAAAACAAATATAAATATTGAAGAAATTGAAGTTGAAAAATTGTACAATACATCTCAAATAAAAACCATTAAAGATTTAGATTTACGAAACAAAACTGGATGCAACGTTATTGGATATAAGAACGAAAATGGTGAATATATTGTTAATCCAGAAGCAACACTAAAACTAATGCCTAAATCTAAGATCATTGTTTTAGGGCGCCCAGAACAAATACATACACTTAATTCTCTATACAATATAGATTGATTTTCTTTTTAACAGCTTATGTTTTAAAAACTCATTTTTTTTTAGCATCTTGCTGTCCTTATATTAAAAACTAAATAATATACTAACTAATATTTTTTATTATGAAGAAATATCTTCTTTCAATTTTTACATTATTACCATTTTTAACATTTGCACAAGATAAAGGGCTAGACGAAAGGATAAACGACTGGTTTTTTCCAATTGCAGTATGGTGGGAAAATCTAGTGTTAACGACTGTTCCTATTGGTGAATATAATGTTCCGGTAGTTGTACTTTTATTAGTAGCAGGAGCAAGTTTTTTTACTATTTATTTTAAATTCCCAAGCATCACTAAGTTTGGATTAGCAATAAACACAGTTCGTGGTAAATACGATGAAATTGAAGGACATGGAGTAGAAGAAAAAGTAGCAGTTAATATTGTAGATGGTGATTTGCCTGATACTATAAGAGATGAAAGTGAAGAAGGAGAAGTATCTCATTTCCAGGCTTTAGCAACAGCAGTTTCTGGAACCGTTGGTTTAGGTAATATTGCAGGGGTAGCCGTGGCAATTGCACTTGGTGGACCAGGAGCAACCTTTTGGATGATTGTTTGTGGATTAATAGGTATGGCTACAAAATTTGTAGAATGTACTTTAGGTGTAAAATATAGAGATGTAGGTCCAGACGGAACAGTATATGGTGGTCCGATGTACTATTTATCAAAAGGATTAAAAGAAAGAGGGTTTGGAGGTATTGGTAAAGTATTAGGTGTACTTTTTGCAATTTTATGTATTGGCGCTTCATTTGGAGGAGGTAATGCATTTCAATCTAATCAAGCAGCAGTACAGTTAAGCTCATTATTTAATTTACAAGGAGGCTCTACTGGAGTTGTAATTGGAATTATATTAGCTATTCTTGTTGGAATAGTAATTATTGGAGGAATAAAACGTATCGCTAAAATTACTGAAAAAATAGTGCCATTTATGGCAGGTATTTATGTGTTGGCAGCTTTAGTAATCATATTTGCTAACTTTAGTTATATAGATGATGCATTTGGACTAATCTTTAAAGGAGCATTTACACCATTTGCTGCAGTTGGAGGTTTTGTTGGAGTATTAATAGTAGGATTTCAACGAGCAGCATTTTCTAATGAAGCAGGAGCTGGTAGTGCTGCAATTGCACATTCTGCAGTAAAAACAAAATACCCTGCATCAGAAGGAGTAGTAGCATTACTAGAGCCATTTATTGATACAGTTGTAATTTGTACAATGACAGCTTTAGTAATTATTTTCTTTAATATAGATGGTGCTAATATGCAAAGTATATTTGAATATGGATCAGTTCAAGGAAGTAATGTTATATTAAATGGTACTGGAGAACAATTAGGAGGAGTAGATTTAACTTCTAAAGCATTTGATTCTGTAATACCAGGATTCTCATATATTTTAACAATAGCGATTGTGTTATTTGCATTCTCTACAATGATTTCTTGGTCTTATTATGGCTTACAATCATGGAAGTATTTATTTGGAAGAGGTAAAAGAGCAGATATGGCTTATAAAATCTTATTCTTAGTATTTGTTGTTATTGGAGCTGCTGCGACATTAGACGCTGTTATTAAATTCTCTGATGCAATGATATTAGCATTGGTATTCCCTAATATGATAGGATTATTTTTCTTATTCCCTAAAGTTAAAGAAGAAGTTGCTAGATATATGAAAGCAATTAGAACATCTAAAGAATAAAAATAATTCCTTAAATTCGTCTTTAAATCTTTAAAGATGAATAAATTAAAATCCCACTTCCAGTTTTCTAAAAAACAACGAAGTGGGATTTTTATATTACTACTACTTATTATAATATGTCAATGTATTTACTTTTTTATAGAAATACCTCCAGAAGATATTGCAATTGATGATAACGAATTACAACGATTTCAAAAAGAAATAGATTCACTTCGTTTAGTTCGACTTGAAAATAATAAACCTAAAATTTATCCATTTAATCCAAATTTTATTACAGATTATAAAGGCTATACTTTAGGAATGACTAATGAAGAAATTGATAGACTCTTGAAGTTTAGAAGTAAAGATCGATGGATTAATTCCTCAAAACAATTTCAAGAAATAACCAAAATTTCAGATTCTTTATTGAGAGCTATTTCTCCATATTTTAAATTCCCTAATTGGATAAAAACCCCTAAGCCAATAGCTTTAAACGCAAGTAATACTATTATTAAAACATATACTCAAAAACGAGATTTAAATACCGCTACAACATTACAACTTCAAAGAGTTTATGGGATAGGTAAAACATTATCTAAACGTATTGTTGATTATAGAAACAAATTTAAAGGCGGTTTTATTTCAGATATTGAGCTTCAAGATATCTATGGTTTATCTTTAGAAACTATACGGCAATTAACAAATGAATTTACAGTTAAAACACCTAGAAAAGTTAGAAAGGTAAATTTAAATACTGCGACTAAAAATGAGCTGGTGACCATTCAATATATTGATTACGAATTAGCTGATGAAATTATTGAACAAAGAGTATTGAGGGAAGGATTTAAAACCTTAGATGAATTAACAAAAGTTAAAGGTTTTCCAGGAAATAAGATTGATATAATTAAATTATATTTGACCCTCAATTAAAAAAAACAAGAAATTAGAGATGAGTAATATGTACTTCACAGAAGAGCATCAATTATTTAGAGAAAGTCTTCAAGACTTTTTAAAAAAAGAAGTAGTTCCTCATATTGAGAAATGGGAAGAAACGGGTCATATAGAACGTTTTATTTGGGAGAAATTTGGAGAAATGGGTTATTTTGGACTTTCGTATCCAGAAGAATATGGAGGATTAGATTTAGATTTATTCTATACTGTAATATGGTTAGAAGAATTACAAAAAATAAATTCTGGTGGTTTTGCTGCAGCTATGTGGGCACACGCTTATTTAGCAATGACACACCTTAATAAAGAAGGAAATCATGATATAAAACAACGCTATTTAGCACCGAGTATTACTGGAGAAAAAATAGGATGCCTTTGTATTACAGAGCCTTTTGGAGGGAGCGATGTGGCAGGAATGCGAACTACTGCTGTGAAACAAGGTGATACATATGTGATTAATGGATCTAAAACATTTATTACAAACGGAGTATACAGTGATTATTTGGTTGTTGCCGCTAAAACATCTCCAGATTTAGGAAATAAAGGACTTAGTATTTTTGTCATGGATAGAGATACCCCTGGCATCTCTGCTACTAAGTTAGATAAACTAGGATGGAGAGCATCAGATACAGGTGAGATTGCATTTGATAATGTTGTGGTATCTGTATCCAATTTAATGGGAGAAGAAGGCAAAGGATTTCCTTATATAATGCAGCATTTCGCTTTAGAACGTTTAATAATGGGTATAAATGCTCATGCAAGATCAGAGTATGCTTTAGAATATGCTATTCAATACATGAAAGAACGTCAAGCATTTGGTAAGACTATAGATAAATTTCAAGCATTACGTCATTCCGTTGCAGATATGGCAGCAGAGATTGAAGTAAGTAAAGAGTTTAATTACTCAGTTGCAAAACGTCTTAATGATGGTGAATATGTTGTTAAAGAAGCAACGATGTCTAAATTAGTATCTACTAAAATGGCAGACAGAGTAGCTTATGATTGCCTGCAGTTATTAGGAGGATATGGTTATATGGAAGATTATCCATTAGCTAGAATTTTAAGAGATAGTCGTTTAGGTCCAATAGGTGGAGGAACTTCAGAAATCTTAAAGGAGATTATTGCTAAAATGATAATAGATAATAAAGATTATAAGCCGGCAACATAATATATTGAATGTCATTTTAGCAAAAATCATTTTTAATTATTGCTAAAATGATAATAGACAATAAAGATTATGAGCTAACGATATAATTTAATGATTATTAATTGTACATTATAAATTAGTTTATATATTTGCATCCACAAAATCTAAAAGAGAGGAGGTTAAGACACTATGTTAATAATACCAATTAAAGAAGGAGAAAATATAGATAGAGCGTTAAAACGTTTTAAGAGAAAGTTTGATAAAACTGGAACAAAACGTCAACTACAAACACGTAAGCAGTTTATAAAGCCTTCAGTGAAACGTAGAGCGCAAATTCAAAAAGCACAATACATCCAACACTTAAGAGATGCAGAAGAAATCTAGTAAGTAGTTGTAAATAATATTTAAGATCCCACAATGTAAATTGTGGGATTTTTTTATACTTAAATTTTTAAAGTTTTGTATTTTTATAAAAACCTTATTGATAATATTTATGTCTTTTCAAACTTTTATAGATTACCTTCAACTTGAAAAGAATTATTCTTCACATACCATAAATGCTTATCAAAAAGATTTAGAAAGTTTTCAGCAATTTTTAAAAGAAGAGTTTGATGTTTCAAATATCTCTAAAGTTCATTATAATGAAATTAGAAATTGGATTGTAAAATTAGTAGAAAGTGGTTTATCTAATCGAACAATTAATAGGAAAATATCATCTTTAAATGCTTATTATAAATATCTAATGAAAATTAAAGATTTAAAAATAAATCCTTTAACAAAACACAAATCATTAAAAGTGAGTAAGAAGGTGCAAATACCTTTTTCTGAAACAGAAATTACAGAAGTATTAGAGAATTTAGACTTTGATAATTCATTTGAAGGTGTTCGTGATAAATTAATTATAGAACTCTTTTATACTACAGGCATCCGACGAATAGAATTAATCCAATTAAAATTGAAAGACATAGATTTATCTAATAATACAATTAAAGTGTTGGGGAAAAGAAATAAGGAGCGTTTTTTGCCGTTATTAGATACATTAATAAGCACAATAAACGCTTATTATAAAAAGCGACAAGAACTAGAAATTATAAAAGATTATGAGTTTGTTTTTTTAACTAAAAAAGGATTAAAAATTTATGAAACACTTGTTTATCGAATAATAAATGATTATTTTAGTAAAGCATCTACAAAAGTAAAAAAGAGTCCACATATCCTACGGCATTCATTCGCGACTCATTTGCTAAATCAAGGTGCTGATTTAAATGGTGTAAAAGAACTTCTTGGTCATTCTAGTTTAGCTGCAACACAAATTTATACTCATAATAGTATTGCAGAATTAAAAAAAGTGTATTCTAAAGCACATCCAAGAAATAAAAATTAGAACCTACAAATATTGTCTAACTAAAAAAACAAAAAGATGAAAGTAAACACACAATCCGTTAACTTCAATGCAGATCAAAAATTAATAGATTTTATTCAAAAACGAATGAATAAATTAGATCAATATTACGATAAAGTTATAAAATCAGATGTTTTTTTAAAAGTTGAAAATACAAGTGATAAAGAAAATAAAATTTTTGAAGCAAAAATTAGCGTCCCTGGAGATAGTTTTATCGTAAAAAAACAATGTAAGTCATTTGAAGAAGGTACAGATTCGGCAGTAAATTCACTTGAAAGGCAGTTAAAAAAGCGTAAAGAAAAATTAAGATCACATTTATAGATAAAATTTTTCAAAAAATGTTTTGAATAAATAAATAAATATATACATTTGCAGTCCGTTAGAAATAGCGGACTTTTTTATGCTAAACTTTTAGACTAAAAAAGAACAAAAAAAGCCGATGTAGCTCAGCTGGCTAGAGCAGCTGATTTGTAATCAGCAGGTCGTGGGTTCGAGTCCCTCCATCGGCTCTTTTATTACAGAACACTAAAGAGTTAAATCTTTAATTTAAATTAAAGATTTAATACAGGGAAACAAAATCTAAAGTGTAGTCAACATAATTCCCTTTATATTGACTTAAGTTCTTTAAAAGAGTGATTAAAATATAATATAGGGGAGATACTCAAGCGGCCAACGAGGGCAGACTGTAAATCTGCTGACTATGTCTTCGCAGGTTCGAATCCTGCTCTCCCCACTATATTTTGACTAATGGATTTTTAAAAATTAATGCGAGAGTAGCTCAGTTGGTAGAGCGTCAGCCTTCCAAGCTGAATGTCGCCGGTTCGAACCCGGTCTCTCGCTCTAGTTTTTAGCCGGTGTAGCTCAGGGGTAGAGCGTTTCCTTGGTAAGGAAGAGGTCACGGGTTCAAATCCCGTCATTGGCTCTTTTAAAATTTATAAAATTGAACACTAATATTATTATATAACTAAGATTAAATTTTAAATCATGGCAAAGGAAACTTTCGATCGTTCCAAACCACACCTTAACATAGGTACTATTGGACACGTTGATCACGGTAAAACAACTTTAACTGCTGCTATTACAAAAGTATTAGCTGATGCAGGTTTATCTGAAGCTAAAGCATTCGATCAAATCGATAACGCTCCAGAAGAAAAAGAAAGAGGAATCACAATTAATACATCTCACGTAGAATACGCAACAGCTAATCGTCATTACGCTCACGTTGACTGTCCAGGTCACGCAGATTACGTAAAGAATATGGTAACTGGTGCTGCTCAAATGGATGGTGCTATTTTAGTGGTTGCTGCTACAGATGGACCTATGCCACAAACTCGTGAGCATATCTTGCTTGGTCGTCAAGTAGGTATTCCTCGTATCGTTGTTTTCTTAAACAAAGTTGATATGGTTGATGATGAGGAGTTATTAGAGTTAGTTGATATGGAAGTTAGAGATCTTCTTTCTTTCTATGAATATGATGGTGATAATGGGCCAGTAATTTCAGGTTCTGCTTTAGGTGCACTTAACGGTGAGCAAAAATGGGTAGATACTGTTATGGAATTAATGGAAGCTGTAGATAACTGGATTGAAGAGCCGACTCGTGAAGTAGATAAAGATTTCTTAATGCCAATTGAAGATGTATTCTCAATTACTGGACGTGGTACTGTTGCAACTGGTCGTATAGAGACTGGAATTGCTAACACTGGAGATCCAGTTGAGATTATTGGTATGGGTGCTGAAAAATTAACTTCTACTATTACAGGAATTGAAATGTTCCGTCAAATATTAGATAGAGGAGAAGCTGGAGATAATGCAGGTATCTTATTAAGAGGTATTGAGAAAACTCAAATCTCTAGAGGTATGGTAATCTGTAAGCCAGGATCTGTAACACCACATGCTAAATTTAAAGCAGAGGTTTATATCCTTAAGAAAGAAGAAGGTGGACGTCATACTCCATTCCATAATAACTACCGTCCACAGTTTTATGTACGTACAACTGATGTAACTGGAAACATTGCGCTTCCTGATGGAGTAGAAATGGTAATGCCTGGAGATAACTTAACTATAAAAGTTGAGTTAATTAATACAATTGCAATGAATGTTGGACTACGTTTCGCAATCCGTGAAGGTGGTAGAACAGTAGGTGCAGGTCAGGTAACTGAGATTTTAGACTAAACAAAGTTTATAATTATAAAAGTTAAGGTGTTTCGATTTTTCGGAATGCCTTGACTTATATTTACGGGTTTAGCTCAGTTGGTAGAGCACTGGTCTCCAAAACCAGGTGTCGTGAGTTCGAGTCTCTCAACCCGTGCTGATTAAACAAGATTAGAAAGTTTTTAAATAACTTCTAAAATTGTGAATGAAAAAGTTTTGAGTATTTAATAATTGTTAAGTCGATGATAATACTCAATACTTATAAATAAAAACATAATGGCAGGAATTGTAAATTATATAAAAGAATCATTTGGAGAGTTAAAGAATAATGTGACTTGGCCAGTATGGGCTGAAGCACAACGATTAACAGTTGTAGTAGCTGTTTTTTCAATTATTTTTTCACTAGCTATTTGGGGTGTAGATACTGTGTTCAGTAAAGTTGTAAGTGTATATTTTGATTGGATTAAATAAAACAATTTGCAATGGCAGAAAATAGTATTGATAAAAAGTGGTATGTGGTTAGAGCTGTAAGCGGGCAAGAAAACAAAATCAAAGCTTATATAGAAACTGAGATCTCTAGATTAGGTTTAGGGGATTATGTAAATCAGGTATTAGTACCTACAGAAAAAGTGATTCAGATTCGCAATGGGAAAAAAATAAATAAAGAAAAAGTATATTTTCCTGGGTATATAATGATTCAAGCCAATTTAAGCGGTGAGATTCCTCATATTATAAAATCTATTACTAACGTTATAGGTTTTTTAGGAGAAACTAAAGGTGGAGATCCAGTACCATTACGACAATCTGAAGTAAACAGAATGTTAGGTAAAGTTGATGAACTATCTGTTGAAGCAGATGCAAATGTTGCAATACCATTTGTAATTGGCGAAACTGTAAAAGTAGTTGATGGTCCATTTAATGGATTTGATGGTACTATTGAAAAAATAAATGAAGAAAAGCGTAAACTAGAAGTAATGGTTAAGATTTTTGGAAGAAAAACACCATTAGAGTTAAGTTATATGCAAGTAGAGAAAGTATAATAATTGTTACACATATATTATAGATGTGTTTTTTAAGGCTTCCAATTTTAAAAAACATATTAAATTAAATTAAAAAAATGGCAAAAGAGTTAAGTAAAGTAGTTAAGCTACAAGTTAGGGGAGGTGCAGCGAATCCGTCGCCACCGGTTGGACCCGCTTTAGGTGCCGCTGGAGTTAATATCATGGAGTTCTGTAAGCAGTTTAATGCTAGAACACAAGATAAACCAGGTAAAGTTTTACCGGTAGTAATATCGGTTTACAAAGACAAATCATTTGACTTTGTAATTAAAACACCACCAGCAGCAGTACAATTATTAGAAGCGGCCAAAGTAAAAAAAGGTTCAGGAGAACCAAATAGAAAAAAAGTAGCGAAAGTTACTTGGGATCAAGTTAAAGCTATTGCAGAAGATAAAATGCAAGATTTAAATGCATTTACTGTTGATTCAGCTATGAAAATGGTTGCAGGTACAGCTAGATCTATGGGAATAACTGTTAAAGGAGGAGAAGCTCCTAACTAATCTAAAAAATTTTTGAAATGGCAAGATTAACAAAAAAACAGAAAGAAGCTGTAGCTAAAATCGATAAGAACAAAGTATACAGCCTACAAGAAGCGTCACAATTAGTAAAAGATATTACTACTACAAAATTTGATGCCTCTATAGATTTAGCAATTCGTTTAGGAGTAGATCCTAGAAAAGCTAACCAAATGGTAAGAGGTGTAGTATCTCTTCCTCATGGTACAGGAAAAGACGTTAAAGTTTTAGCATTAGTAACACCAGATAAAGAAGCAGATGCAAAAGCTGCTGGAGCTGATTATGTTGGTTTAGATGAGTACTTAGATAAAATTAAAAGCGGATGGACTGATGTAGATGTAATTATTACAATGCCAAGTGTAATGGGTAAATTAGGACCTTTAGGACGTGTTTTAGGACCAAGAGGATTAATGCCTAACCCAAAAACTGGTACGGTAACTATGGATATAGCTAAAGCAGTAACAGAAGTAAAAGCTGGTAAAATAGATTTTAAAGTTGATAAAACTGGAATTGTTCATGCAGCTATAGGAAAAGCATCATTTAGTGCAGAGAAAATTGAAGGTAATGCACAAGAATTACTTTCAACTATAATGAAATTAAAACCAACTGCTGCTAAGGGAACTTATGTAAAAAGTATTTTTATGTCAAGTACAATGAGCCCTAGTATTGCTGTTGATTCTAAAATAGGTTAATTAGTAGTTAAAGATTTTTATAATGACAAGAGAAGAAAAATCACAAGTAATCGAAGAGTTAACTGCTCAATTATCAGAAAATGCTAATATTTATTTAGCAGATATTTCAGGATTAAACGCAGGGACTACTTCAGATTTACGTCGTGCTTGTTTTAAAGCAGATGTAAAATTAGCAGTTGTTAAGAACACATTGCTTGAAAAAGCAATGGAAGCTTCAGAAAAAGATTTTGGAGAATTACCTACAACATTAAAAGGTAATACTTCAGTAATGTATTCTGAAACTGGAAATGCTCCAGCTAAAGTAATTAAAGCGTTTCGTAAAAAATCAGATAAACCACTTTTAAAAGGTGCATTTATTGAGGAAGCGGTTTATTTAGGCGATGAGCAATTGGATATGTTAGTAGATATCAAATCTAGAGAAGAACTTATCGGAGATATTATTGGATTATTACAATCTCCTGCTAAGAATGTTGTTTCGGCACTTAAATCTAGTGGAGGTAAATTATCAGGTATCCTAAAAACATTATCTCAAAAAGAGGGATAATTTAAATAGTACGCACTTTTTACAAAATAAATTAAATTAAAAAAATTATTAAAACGATAGAAAAATGGCAGATTTAAAAGATTTCGCAGAACAGTTAGTAAACTTAACAGTAAAAGAAGTTAACGAATTAGCTGGAATATTAAAAGAAGAATATGGTATCGAACCTGCTGCTGCTGCAGTAGCTGTTGCTGCTGGTGGTGGAGCTGCTGGTGGAGAAGCTGCTGAAGAGCAAACAGAATTTGATGTAATCCTTAAAGCCGCTGGTGGTTCTAAATTAGCAGTTGTGAAATTAGTTAAAGAATTAACTGGTTTAGGATTAAAAGATGCTAAAGAATTAGTTGATGGAGCGCCTAAAGCAATCAAAGAAGGTGTATCTAAAGACGAAGCTGAAGGTCTTAAAACTTCTTTAGAAGAAGCTGGAGCAGAAGTTGAGCTTAAGTAAGCTTAACTAATCTACTACATATGGTTTAGGTCTGGAGTACAAGCTCTAAGACCTAAACCCTTTTGTGTATATAAAAGTAATGTACACGTAAAACTATTATTTTAATCAAAATTTCGTTCGTCGATGTTAGCAAAACAAGCTGAAAGATTAAATTTCTCATCTATTAAAAATAGAACAGAATATCCTGACTTTTTGGATATTCAGATTAAATCCTTCCAGGATTTTTTCCAGTTAGAGACTAAATCAGAAGAAAGAGGTGATGAAGGGTTATATAATACCTTCATGGAGAACTTCCCGATTACAGATACTCGTAATCAATTTGTCTTAGAGTTTTTAGATTATTTTATCGATCCACCAAGATATACAATAGAAGAATGTATAGAAAGAGGATTAACATACAGTGTCCCACTTAAGGCAAGGCTTAAGTTGTACTGTACAGACCCTGAACATGAGGATTTCGAGACCATTGTCCAGGATGTGTATTTAGGTACAATACCTTATATGACTCCAAGTGGTACATTTTGCATAAATGGTGCAGAACGTGTAGTAGTTTCTCAGTTACATCGTTCGCCAGGGGTTTTCTTTGGACAATCTTTTCATGCTAATGGAACAAAATTATACTCAGCAAGAGTAATTCCTTTTAAAGGATCTTGGATAGAGTTTGCTACCGATATTAATAGTGTAATGTATGCTTATATCGATAGAAAAAAGAAACTACCAGTAACAACACTTTTTAGAGCTATTGGTTTTGAAAGAGATAAAGATATTCTTGAAATATTTGATCTTGCAGAAGAAGTAAAAGTATCTAAATCTGGATTAAAAAAGGTAATCGATCGTAAATTAGCGGCACGTGTACTTAATACATGGCATGAAGATTTCGTAGATGAAGATACTGGAGAAGTTGTATCTATCGAACGTAATGAAATTGTTTTAGATAGAGATACTATATTAGATAAAGAAAATATAGAAGAAATAATTGAAGCTGGAGTAAAAACAATTCTTTTACATAAAGAAGATGGACAATCTGGTGATTATGCAATTATTCATAATACATTACAAAAAGACCCTACAAACTCAGAAAAAGAAGCTGTAGAACACATTTATCGTCAATTACGTAATGCTGAGCCGCCAGATGAGGAAACAGCACGTGGTATTATAGATAAATTATTCTTTAGTGATCAACGTTATAACTTAGGTGAAGTTGGTCGTTATAGAATGAATAAAAAATTAGGATTGGATATCGGAATGGATAAGCAAGTGCTTACTAAAGAAGATATCATAACTATTATAAAGTATTTAATAGAACTTATTAACTCTAAAGCAGAGATTGATGATATTGATCATTTATCTAACCGTCGTGTACGTACAGTAGGAGAACAATTATCATCTCAATTTGGAGTTGGTTTAGCACGTATGGCTCGTACTATTCGTGAGCGTATGAATGTTCGTGATAATGAAGTATTTACACCTATCGATTTAATTAATGCTAAAACATTATCATCTGTAATTAATTCGTTCTTTGGTACAAATCAGTTATCTCAATTTATGGATCAAACGAATCCATTAGCAGAGATTACACATAAGCGTCGTTTATCGGCATTAGGACCTGGAGGTTTATCTCGTGAAAGAGCTGGTTTTGAGGTGCGTGATGTACACTATACACATTACGGACGTCTTTGCCCAATTGAAACACCAGAAGGACCAAATATTGGATTAATATCCTCTTTAAGTGTATACGCTAAAGTAAATAACTTAGGGTTTATCGAAACGCCATATCGTAAAGTAGATAACGCCGTAGTAGATATAAAAGGAGCTCCAATATATTTAAGTGCAGAAGAAGAAGAAGAACAATTAATTGCTCAAGCTAATATTCCTGTTGATGAAAATGGTAAAATATTACAAGAGAAAGTAATTGCTCGTATGGAAGGTGATTTCCCTGTAGTTGAACCAACAGATGTACATTATACAGATGTTGCGCCAAACCAAATATCATCTATATCAGCATCTTTAATACCTTTCTTAGAGCACGATGATGCCAATCGTGCTTTAATGGGGTCTAATATGATGCGTCAAGCTGTACCATTATTACGTCCTGAAGCACCAATTGTTGGAACAGGATTGGAGCGCCAGGTAGCATCAGACTCAAGAGTATTAGTAAATGCAGAAGGAGTAGGTGTAGTTGAATATGTTGATGCTAACGAAATTACTATTAAATATGAACGAACAGATGAAGAAGCTATGGTTAGCTTTGATTCTGATACGAAAACATATCCGTTAACAAAATTCAGAAAAACCAATCAAGGAACTTCTGTTAGCCTTAAAGCAATTGTTAGAAAAGGAGATAAAGTAACTAAAGGACAAGTATTGTGTGAAGGTTATGCAACTCAAAATGGTGAATTAGCTTTAGGTAGAAATATGAAAGTAGCCTTTATGCCATGGAAAGGGTATAATTTTGAGGATGCAATTGTAATTTCTGAAAAAGTAGTACGTAACGATGTTTTCACATCTATCCATATTGATGAATATTCATTAGAGGTAAGAGATACAAAACTTGGTAATGAAGAATTAACAAACGATATTCCTAACGTTTCAGAAGAAGCTACAAAAGATCTTGATGAAAACGGGATGATTCGTGTTGGTGCAGAAATTAAACCAGGAGATATTCTTATTGGTAAAATAACACCAAAAGGAGAAAGTGACCCTACACCAGAAGAAAAATTATTAAGAGCAATTTTTGGAGATAAAGCTGGAGATGTTAAAGATGCTTCATTAAAAGCATCCCCTTCTTTACATGGTGTTGTAATTGATAAAAAATTGTTTGCAAGAGCAATTAAAGATAAACGTAAAAGAGCTAAGGACAAAGAAGATATTACTCAATTAGAGGATATTTATGATAATAAATTTGACGATTTAAAAGCAATTTTAATTGATAAGTTATTTGTAATCGTAGGAGGGAAAACTGCTCAAGGTGTATCTAACGATTTAGGTGAAGAAGTATTTCCTAAAGGAAAGAAATTTACACTTAAAATGTTAAATGCTGTAGATGATTATGCACATTTAGTTTCTGGTAAATGGACAACAGATGATCATACAAATAAACTTGTAGCTGACTTAATTCATAACTATAAAATTAAAGAAAACGATTTACAAGGATCTTTAAGAAGAGAGAAATTTACGATTTCTGTTGGAGATGAATTACCTGCAGGTATTATAAAACTTGCTAAAGTTTATATCGCTAAAAAACGTAAACTTAAAGTAGGAGATAAAATGGCAGGACGTCATGGTAACAAAGGTATTGTTGCTCGTATCGTTCGTCATGAAGATATGCCATTCTTAGAAGATGGGACACCAGTAGATATTGTATTAAATCCATTAGGTGTACCTTCTCGTATGAATATTGGTCAGATATACGAAACTGTATTAGGATGGGCTGGACAAAAATTAGATCGTAAATATGCGACACCTATTTTTGATGGGGCTACCTTAGATCAAATTAATGGATTTACAGATGAAGCTGGAATCCCAAGGTTTGGACATACCTATCTTTATGATGGAGGTACAGGAGATCGTTTTGATCAACCAGCAACAGTAGGAATTATCTATATGCTTAAACTAGGGCATATGGTAGACGATAAAATGCACGCACGTTCTATAGGACCATACTCTTTAATTACACAGCAACCTTTAGGTGGTAAAGCACAATTTGGAGGACAACGTTTTGGAGAGATGGAAGTATGGGCACTTGAAGCTTATGGAGCTTCTGCGACATTAAGAGAAATCTTAACAGTAAAATCTGATGATGTTATTGGTAGAGCTAAAACTTACGAAGCTATCGTAAAAGGAGAGCCAATGCCAGAACCTGGTTTACCAGAATCTTTCAACGTATTAATGCACGAATTGAAAGGACTTGGATTAGACATAAGATTAGAAGAATAACCAAACCCCTGTGTAAACAGGGGGCATATTGGTTTTTCAGAGGTTACCAAATAAAGACCTCTGCTATAAAAAAACAAAGATTATTATCAGCATTATGGCAAGAAAGCAAGATAAGAATACAGTACAACAGAGATTTAATAAAATTTCAATAGGTTTAGCATCTCCAGAGTCAATTTTGGCTGCATCTCGTGGAGAGGTATTAAAACCAGAAACTATAAACTATAGAACGCATAAACCAGAACGTGATGGTTTATTTTGTGAGCGTATTTTTGGCCCTGTAAAGGATTATGAATGTGCTTGTGGAAAATATAAACGTATTCGATACAAAGGTATTGTATGTGACCGTTGTGGAGTAGAAGTTACTGAAAAGAAAGTACGTCGTGATCGTGTAGGACACATTAATCTAGTCGTACCTGTAGCTCATATATGGTATTTCCGTTCATTACCAAATAAAATAGGATACCTTCTTGGATTACCATCTAAGAAATTAGATATGATTATTTATTATGAGCGTTATGTGGTAATTCAACCAGGAAATGCTAAAAATGAAGAAGGAGAACCATTACAAAAAATGGATTTCTTAACAGAGGAAGAATATTTAAATATCCTTGAAGCTCTTCCGCAAGAAAATCAATATTTAGACGATACAGACCCGGAGAAATTTATTGCTAAAATGGGTGCAGAATGTTTAATTGAATTATTATCTCGTATAGATTTAGATTCATTATCATTCGAATTACGTCATAAAGCAAATACAGAGACATCTAAACAACGTAAAACTGAAGCGTTAAAGCGTTTACAAGTAGTTGAAGCATTAAGAGATGCTAATAAGAATAGAGAGAATAATCCAGAGTGGATGATTATGAAAGCTATTCCAGTAATTCCACCAGAATTACGCCCGTTAGTACCATTAGATGGAGGTCGTTTTGCAACATCAGATTTAAACGATTTATATCGTCGTGTAATTATTCGTAACAATCGTCTTAAGAGATTGGTTGAAATAAAAGCACCAGAAGTGATTTTACGTAATGAAAAGCGTATGCTACAAGAGTCTGTAGATTCATTATTTGATAACACACGAAAATCATCTGCAGTAAAAACAGATTCTAATAGACCATTAAAATCATTATCAGATTCACTTAAAGGTAAACAAGGACGTTTTCGTCAAAACTTACTTGGTAAACGTGTAGATTATTCAGCACGTTCGGTAATTGTTGTTGGACCAGAATTAAAATTATTTGAATGTGGATTGCCTAAAAACATGGCAGCAGAATTATATAAACCTTTCGTGATTCGTAAGTTGATCGAAAGAGGAATTGTAAAAACTGTAAAATCTGCAAAGAAAATTATAGATAAAAAAGAACCTGTAGTTTGGGATATTTTAGAAAACGTTTTAAAAGGACATCCAGTACTTTTAAATCGTGCTCCTACACTTCACAGACTTGGTATACAGGCATTTCAGCCTAAATTAATTGAAGGTAAAGCAATACAGCTACATCCATTAGTTTGTACTGCCTTTAATGCCGATTTTGATGGAGATCAAATGGCTGTACATTTACCATTAGGACCAGAAGCTATTCTTGAAGCACAATTATTAATGTTGGCGTCTCATAATATCTTAAATCCTGCTAATGGATCACCAGTTACTGTACCTTCTCAGGATATGGTACTTGGTTTATACTATATGACAAAATTACGTAAGTCTACTCCAGAATTAAATATTAAAGGAGAAGGCTTAACATTTTACTCTCCTGAAGAAGTTACTATTGCTTATAATGAGAAAAGAGTAGATTTAAATGCATCTATTAAAGTTAGAACGATAGATTTTAATGAAGAAGGAACTTTATCAAATCAAATAATTGAAACTACTGTTGGCCGTGTATTATTTAATGAAAAAGTACCAGCAGCTGCAGGATATATTAATGAGGTATTAACCAAAAAATCTCTTAGAGATATTATTGGTAATATCTTAAAAGTAACTAGTGTACCAGAAACGGCAGCTTTCCTTGATGAAATTAAATCTTTAGGATATAATTTTGCATTTAAAGGAGGTTTATCGTTTAGTTTAGGAGATATTATTATTCCACCAGAAAAGCATACAATGATCGATTCTGCTAATAAACAAGTAGATGGTATTATGGGTAACTATAATATGGGATTAATAACTAATAACGAACGTTATAATCAAGTTATTGATATTTGGACATCTACAAATGCAGAATTAACAGAATTATCCATGAAACGAATTCGAGAGGATCAACAAGGATTTAATTCGGTATTTATGATGCTTGATTCTGGAGCTAGGGGATCTAAAGAACAGATTCGTCAGCTTACAGGTATGCGTGGATTAATGGCAAAACCTAAAAAATCTAATGCAGGAGGTGGAGAGATTATTGAAAATCCAATTCTTTCTAACTTTAAAGAAGGATTATCAATCTTAGAATATTTTATCTCTACACACGGTGCTCGTAAAGGACTTGCAGATACTGCTTTAAAAACAGCAGATGCAGGATACTTAACACGTCGTTTAGTAGATGTATCTCAAGATGTTATTGTAAACATTGAAGATTGTGGTACTTTAAGAGGAATTACAGTAGAACCACTTAAGAAAAATGAAGAAGTTGTCGAAACTTTAGAAGAAAGAATTGTTGGCCGTACATCTTTACATAATGTATATAATCCATTAACAGAAGAACTATTAGTAAGTTCTGGTGAGCACATTAATGATGTGATTGCAAAACGTATTGAAGATTCTCCAATAGAGGCAATCGAAGTGCGTTCTGCATTAACTTGCGAAGCTAAAAAAGGTATCTGTAGCAAATGTTATGGACGTAATTTAGCAACTGGTAAAATGGTACAGCGAGGAGAAGCAGTTGGAGTAGTAGCTGCACAATCTATTGGTGAACCAGGAACACAATTAACACTTCGTACATTCCACGTAGGTGGTATTGCAGGTAACATTTCTGAAGAGAATAGATTAACAGTTAAGTTTAATGGAATTGCTGAAATCGAAGATCTTAAAACTGTTAAAGGTGAAGATAATGAAGGTAATGAAGTAGATGTTGTTATTTCTAGAACATCAGAAGTAAAACTTATCGATGAGAAAACAGGAATTGTATTGAGTACCAATATCATTCCTTATGGATCATATATTTACGTTAAAAACAAACAAAAGTTAAAAGCTGGAGATGTTGTTTGCCAATGGGATCCATATAATGGTGTGATTATTTCAGAATTTGCTGGTAAAGTAAGATATGAAAATATTGAGCAAGGTGTAACATACCAAGTTGAGATTGATGAGCAAACCGGTTTCCAAGAAAAAGTAATTTCTGAATCTAGAAACAAAAAATTAATTCCAACTTTATTAATTGAAGATACAAATGGAGATGTGATACGTTCGTATAACTTACCAGTTGGAGCTCACTTAATGACTGACGATGGAGATAAAATTAATGTAGGTAAGATTTTAGTTAAAATACCTCGTAAATCTGCAAAAGCAGGAGATATTACAGGAGGTTTACCTCGTGTAACTGAATTATTTGAAGCACGTAATCCATCTAATCCAGCTATTGTAAGTGAAATCGATGGTGTAGTATCTTTCGGTAAAATTAAGCGTGGTAATCGTGAGATTATTGTTGAATCTAAACTGGGAGATATTAAGAAATACTTGGTAAAATTATCAAATCAAATTTTAGTACAAGAAAATGATTTTGTAAAAGCAGGTATGCCATTATCAGATGGTTCAATAACACCTAACGATATTTTAAATATTAAAGGCCCTTCTGCTGTACAACAATACTTAGTTAATGAAGTACAAGAAGTATATCGATTACAAGGTGTGAAAATTAATGATAAGCATTTTGAAGTTGTTGTAAGACAAATGATGCGTAAAGTTAGAATTAACGATTCTGGTGATACGATCTTCTTAGAAGACCAATTAGTTCATAAAGCTGATTTTATTGAAGAGAATGATGATATCTTTGGTAAGAAAGTTGTTGAAGAATCTGGAGATTCAGAAAACCTTAAAGCTGGACAAATTGTAACAGTTAGAGAGCTGAGAGATGAGAATTCTATCTTACGTCGTGAAGATAAGAAACTTGTTGAAGCTAGAGATGCTCAACCAGCAACTGCAACACCTATATTACAAGGTATTACTAGGGCTTCATTACAAACGAAATCATTTATCTCAGCAGCATCGTTCCAGGAAACAACTAAAGTTCTTAATGAAGCTGCGGTAAGTGGTAAAGTTGATGCTTTAGAAGGATTAAAAGAGAATGTGATTGTTGGACATAAAATCCCTGCAGGAACAGGACTTAGACATTATGATGATATCATCGTAGGATCTAAAGAGGAGTTTGATGAAATGATGCAAGCAAAACAAGAAATGAATTATAATTAAATAAGAAATCCATAAATGGATAAGCTTATGAATGTTCACGAAAGTGAAATCTTATAAATCAGATCTTTAATATAAAAAAGAGTCCCTTAATAAGTTTTATTATAGGGACTCTTTCATAAAATAAAACTTGAATAATTGAAGCTTTTATTAAGCTAAAATTGAAAAAATAATACAATAATGGCAGACGAAAAAAATACACCTAAACAAGGGCAAATAAATATAGAATTAGATGAAAAGGTTGCAGAAGGAACATATTCTAATTTAGCAATTATTAACCACTCAGTATCTGAATTTGTTTTAGACTTTATAAGTGTAATGCCAGGAATACCAAAAAGTAAGGTGAAATCTAGAATTATTTTAACACCACAACATGCTAAGCGTTTAGCAAAAGCTATAAGTGATAATGTAAAACGTTTTGAAAAAGCTCATGGTGAAATTAAAGATTACGAACAACCACCTATGCCCCTTAATTTTGGGCCAACAGGTCAAGCATAAAAAGAAATTAAAAACCCCTTTTTTATGCCTTGTTATTGTTTAGTTGATACTGTAAAGCACCAGAAGGGCATCGTTTTACTTGTTTGATAATACGCTTATAATTAGCTCCTTCGAGATTGATCCAAGGAATTACAGAACTTCTAAATACATCTGATAACTCATTTGCGCATATTTCTGCGTGAATACATTTACAGGGTTCGAAACTAACAGTAATTTTTTTATTACTATAAGTAGTGTTTACTTTTGTTTCCATTTTAGTTCATATTTGGGGTTATGAATCTTAATTGTAATTAATAATTTAGATGAATATTTTAAATAAATAATCGATTAAATGTATAAAAAATACGATAAAAAACAAATTTTTAACGATAAAAAGTAATTTTAATAAGTTTTATTCTAACTTTTTATATCAAGAATTTATATTAAAAAACTACTTGAATTCAGAAGTAAGATGAAATTTTATTGTTGGGTATTTTTGCTCAGTCATTTGTAAAGAAAATAAAGAATCTGCTAAAAACACCAATTGATTTTGTTTGTCATTAGCTAAAAAACGTTGCTTTACACGTTTAAACTCCTTGTATTCGTCATTATTTTCATCTTCAGGTTCAACCCAACAAGCTTTATGTACATTTAAATTTTCATAAGTGCATTTTGCACCATATTCATGTTCTAATCTATATTGTATAACTTCGTATTGTAAAGCTCCAACAGTGCCTATTACTTTACGACCATTAAGTTTTAAAGTAAATAGTTGTGCAACACCTTCATCCATTAATTGATCAATTCCCTTAGCTAATTGTTTTGATTTTAATGGATCTGCATTATTAATATATCTAAAATGCTCTGGTGAGAAACTAGGAATTCCTTTATAATTAATAATCTCTCCTTCTGTTAAACAATCTCCAATTTTAAAATTACCTGTATCGTGTAATCCAACTATATCTCCAGGATATGAGATATCTACTATCTCTTTCTTTTCTGCAAAAAATGCATTTGGACTTGAAAACTTTAATTTCTTATTATGACGTACATGAAGATAAGGTGCATTACGTTTAAATTCTCCAGACACTATTTTTATAAAAGCTAAACGATTTCTATGATTTGGATCCATGTTGGCATGTATTTTAAATACAAAACCAGTAAATTTATTTTCATCGGGAGCCACTAATCGTTCTTCACTTTGTTTAGAGCGAGGTTTAGGAGCAATTTCAACAAAACAATCTAATAACTCTCGTACTCCAAAATTATTTAGAGCAGAACCAAAAAATACAGGTTGTAACTCACCGTTAAGGTATGTTTTATTATCAAACTTAGGATAAATACCTTCTACAAGTTCAATTTCATCTCGTAATGTTTGTGCAGCATTTTCACCAATTAAGTGTTCTAATTTTGAAGAGGCTAAATCTTTAATTTCGATTGTTTCTTCAATATTTTTTCGACTATCTCCACTAAAAAGATTTACATTCTTTTCCCAAATATTATAAATACCTTTAAAATCATATCCCATACCTATGGGAAAACTTAAAGGGGTTACTTTTAATTTTAATTTTTGCTCAATCTCATCTAATAAATCAAATGCATCTTTTCCTTCTCTATCTAATTTATTAATAAATACAATTATAGGGATATTACGCATTCTACAAACCTCTACTAATTTTTCAGTTTGCTCTTCGACACCCTTAGCAACATCTATAACAACAATAACACTATCTACAGCTGTAAGCGTTCTAAAAGTATCTTCAGCAAAATCTTTATGACCAGGAGTATCTAGTATATTAACTTTTATGCCGTTATACTCAAATGCCAAAACAGAAGTAGCTACAGAAATACCACGTTGTCGTTCTATTTCCATAAAATCACTAGTAGCTCCTTTTTTTACCTTATTACTTTTTACTGCTCCAGCTTCCTGTATAGCGCCTCCAAAAAGTAATAATTTTTCAGTAAGTGTAGTCTTTCCAGCATCTGGGTGGGATATAATACCAAATGTTCGCCTTCTATTAATTTCTTCAATAAAACTCATAAATATATTCCAAATGGCTGCAAAGATAGTATTAATAAAGAGAATGATAAATTTATTTACAAACTGCAAACTTTAATAAAGAAGATAATAAGAGATCTAAAGTTTAAAACTTTACTTTTTAAATAATTTTATTAAGTGTTTATAAACAAATTATCGATTAAACGACATTAAATATCGATGTAATGTTGAATTTTGTAGGAATTCAGTCAAGAAATTATGTTAAATTTTTAAATTTTGTAAGATTTTTGTTGTGAGAGTAAAAAATTACATTACATTTGTCGTTAATCGATAAAAATGAACACTTTATCGATTTTTGATTAAAAATATAAAACTAAGCTATTAAGTAAAACTATACCCAACAATATCATGAAAATTATTAATCAAATAATTACTCAAAAACTGAAAGTACTTATCACTATAAGTTTAATATTTAGTTCTTTTAATATTTTTTCACAATCAACTCCAATTTTTCCAAATCCGGCAGGAGTGCCTGAATTAATATCTGGCACTGACCTTCAAGTTGGAGCAAGATACCTTTATAGAGATGTTCAGATTAATGTTAATGGTACAGGAAGTAATGCAGATGCTTTATTAACAATTATTGATATTAATAATATAACTGTTAATAATGTTGATTCAACATTAGGAGTTGAGAATCGTTTTGAACCTTCTACAACAACAACCGCAGCAGGTGGTTTTGTTGAATGGGAATTAATATTTGTTCAATCAGGTACTGCAACAGCTATTAGTGATGGAACTTCTATTCCTTTAGATTCTTTTACATTAGAAGCTATAGATGTAGATGGAGATGAGTTTTTTGAAGTAGTAGTTCCAGATAGTTATACTTTAGAGACTACTCCAGCTTCTGAATTAGTAGTTTCTACCAATGGAAACTTTACACGTTTTCAAAGTGATGCAGATTTTGCAGCAGGTATTGATGTAGCAAATACTGAATTTGTAGTGGCTGTTACTTATACTAATGTAAGTACTGTAAGATTTAAAAATGGAAGATCAATAAGTGGAGGATTAAGACAGAATTCAGTAAGCTTTTTAGGAGAAGTTAATTTCGCTAATCCTAATACTGTAACTGTAAATAATGCACCAATAGTGATTAATAATATCGGAAATACAGTTTTAGAAAATTCAACAGGCAATTCTGCCATTAATGTATTAATTGGATCTTCAGATATCGAAGGAAATATAGATTCAGCAACTGTAGCATTAATAGATCCAAATGATCCCACTAATGTAGGTGTAGTTGGAACGCCATTAATAATTGTGGGGGTTGGAACTTATACTATTGATAATTTAGGGAACGTAATTTTTACGCCAGCTACTAGTTATATTGGAAATGCGAATGTTAATTTTAGAGTAGAAGATGCATTAGGAGCAACTTCTAATACAGCTGTTTTAGAAATTACAGTTTTAGGAGATGCAGATGCTGATGGTATTGATGATGTTACAGATTTAGATGATGATAATGATGGCATAACTGATTTAGTTGAAAGCGGAGGAAATGATCCCGATGGAGATGAAGATAATGATGGTATTCCTAATTATAGAGATAATAGTGATGATGGAAATGGTGGTCTGGGAGGAACAACAGATTATACAGATACAAATAATGATGGTATTCCAGATGTTTATGACCTTGATGGAGATGGAGTTCCAAATCATTTAGATTTAGATAGCGATAATGATGGCATTTACGATGTTGTAGAAATAGGTAATGATATCTTAGATGGAAATGATGATGGTCAAATAGATGGAGTAGTTGGAGCTAACGGTATTCCAGATGCAGCAGAAGATAGTGGTATAGATGGTAATGGTGTAAGTGGAAATCCGATAGATACTGATGGAGATGCAATACCAAACCATTTAGATGTAGATTCAGATAATGATAATTGTCCAGATGCTAACGAAGCTTATAATATTGCAAATGCAGATACAAATGGAGATGGTACATTTGGCGGAGTTATTGGAGCTGGACAAGTAAACCCAAATGGAACTGTTAATGTAACTGGAATAGATTATACGATAGGAACAAATGTTAATGTAGTAACAGCAGTACAAGTGACTATAGATGTAGCTCCCGTTAATCAAGTTGTTATTGCAGGAAATAATGTAACATTTAGTGTTGTAGCAAGTGCGATAAGTACAACAACATTTAGTGGAGGTGTTCCAAATTTTAATATTCCACCAGCATCTGATGTATCTACGAGTATAACATATCAATGGCAAGTAGACTCAGGCTCTGGTTTTACAGATATACCAGGAGAAACGAACCCTACATTAGTTCTTACTGCAGTTCCGTCAACAGATAATGGAAATGTATATAGAGTTATTGTAAATCACCCAGATAATATTTGTGTTAATGAACAACCAAGCGCTATTTTAACAGTAGAATCGCCAGCTTTAGATGCACAAAAAACAGCAGCTATTACAGACGATGGAGATGGTATATTAGGCGCAAATGATATAATTACTTACACAATCACTGTAGAGAATACAGGTAATGTAGTATTAAACAATATAATTTTATCAGATTTCTTTCAAAGATTGGGAGGAGGATTATTAGCTTTAGATTCTGGACCAACATTTGTGAGTGCTGATCAAGGAAGTGCTGAAGGAGATTTATTAATTGGAGAAATAGCAAATTATACGGCAACTTATACAATAACACAAGCTGATGTAAATGCAGGAGGAGTTATTAATAGAGTAACAGCAATGGGAGATACTCCAGCCGGAGTTATGGTAAATGATACTGCTGATGATGGAGATGATGCAGATGGAGATACAGATGATGATCCAACAGTAACAATAATTCCTCCAGTTCCAGAATTAACTTTAACAAAAACAGGAGTTATAGGTGGAACAGGAATTTTGGGAGACGTAATTACTTATACATTTAGTGTAGAGAATACAGGAAATGTAACGATTAATAATGTTATAATAGATGATCCGTTAACGGGCTCTGTAGGGTTGGTAATAACACCGAGTACGCTAGCTCCAGGAGAAACAGGTACAGCAACAGCGACTTATACAATAATACAAGCAAATATAGATGCAGGTTTTGTAGAGAATAGTGCAACAGTAACTGGTCAAGATGGTGCAGGAATTGATGTAACAGATATTTCTGATGCAGGAGATGAAACAGTAGAAACACCAGATGGTAATGGAGGCACAGATGGAGATACAACTAATGATCCAACGGTAATCATACTACAACAAAATCCAGAATTAACTTTAACAAAAACAGGAGTTTTGTTAGGAGGAGTAATTGTAGGAGATGAGATAGAGTATACGTTTAGTGTAGAAAACACTGGAGATGTAACTATCGATAATATAATAATAGATGATCCATTAACAGGTTCTGTAGGGTTGCCAGTAGCACCAAGTACATTAGCTCCAGGAGAAACAGGCACAGTAACTGCTCGTTATACAATAACACAAGCAAATATAGATGCAAGTTTTGTAGAGAATAGTGCTACAGTAACTGGGCAAGATCCTGATGGGATAGATGTAACAGATATATCTGATGCAGGAGATGAAGCAGTAGAAACACCAGATGGAAATGGAGGTACAGATGGAGATACAACCAATGATCCAACGGTTATTTTATTGTCAGCCCCAGAATTAACCTTGACAAAAACAGGAGTTTTATTAGGAGGTGTAATTGCAGGAGACGAAATAGAATATACATTTAATGTAGAGAATACAGGAAATGTAACGATTAATAATGTAACAATAGACGATCCACTAACAGGTTCTGTAGGATTGCTAGTAACACCTAGTACATTAGCTCCAGGAGAAACAGGTACAGTAACTGCTCGTTATACAATAACACAAGCAGATATAAATGCAGGTTTTGTAGAGAATAGTGCAACAGTAACTGGTCAAGATGATGCAGGAATTGATGTAACAGATGTATCTGATGCAGGAGATGAAGCAGTAGAAACACCAGATGGAAATGGAGGTACAGATGGAGATACAACCAATGATCCAACGGTTATTTTACTACCTTCAAATCCAGGGTTAACTTTAACTAAAACAGCGCAAATAAGTAGATCTGGAGCAATAGGAGATGATATTATTTACACATTTACAGTACAGAATACAGGAAATATAGCTATAAATAATATTACTGTTGAAGATGTACTAACAGGATCAGTAGGTGTAAATACATTAGTGATAAATCCTAGTACATTAGCTCCAGGAGAAATAGGAACAGCAACAGCTACATATATAATAACACAAGCAGATTTAGATCGAGGTTTTATTGAGAATAGTGCAACAGTTACTGGTCAAGATCCTGATGGAATTAATGTAACAGATATATCTGATGCAGGAGATGAAACAATAGAAACACCAGATGGTAATGATAATACAAATGGAGATCCGACTGATGATCCAACTGTAGTAATTTTAAATCAAAATTCTGATCTCACTCTAACAAAAACGGGTGTGGTTACTGGAGCAGGGTTAGTTGGTGATGAAATAACATATACATTTAGGGTAGAAAACACAGGAAATCAAACTATTACAAATGTAACAATAGACGATGTATTAACAGGATCTACAGGTGTAAATGTTATTGTTTTGAATCCAAGTACTTTATTTCCTAATGATGTTGGAATAGCTACAGCTACATATATAATAACACAAACAGATATAGATGCAGGATTTGTGCAAAATAGTGCAACGGTAACTGGTCAGAATCCAGCAGGTAATGATATAACAGATGTGTCTGATGCTGGTGATGAAAACATTGAAACTCCAGATGGAAATGGTAATACTAATAGTGACCCAACTGATGATCCAACAGTAATTAGAGTGCCTCTTACTGCAAGTATTGAAGCAGAAAAAACTGCTGTAGTTACTGATAATGGAAATGGAGAACTAGGAGCAGGAGATTTAATTACTTATACAATAACAATAACTAATACAGGTGATCTAACTTTAAATAATGTGGCACTAATAGATACATTATTAGATGTTGATGGAAATACATTGAATTTAGATTCAGGCCCAAGTTTTGTAAATGCAGATTTAGGAAGTTTAGAAGGCAATTTGTTAGCAGGAGAAGTTGCAACTTATACAGCAACTTACACAATTACTCAAAGTGATGTTCAAGCTGGCGGAGTTACAAATAGTGTACTAGTTAGTGGTGATGAACCATTTACAAATGTTACAGTGAATGATGTAAGTGATGACGGAGATGATACAGATGGTAACACAGATGATGATACTACAGATGTTTTAATTACTGCAAATCCAGAATTAACTTTAACAAAAACAGCAAATGTTGCAGGCACAGGTACTGTAGGTGATGTGATTACCTATACATTTAGTGTTTTAAATTCAGGAAATGTTACGATAACTAATATTACAATTGATGATGCATTAACAAACTCAACAGCATTGATAATTACTCCAAATTCACTAGAACCTGGAGAAGTAGGAGTTGCTACTGCTACTTATACAATTACTCAATTAGATGTAGATCAAAGATTTGTAGAAAATAGTGCGATAGTAAATGGAGAAGATTTAGAGGCGAATACTATTTCAGATATATCTGATGCAGGAAATGAAACGGTAGAAACCCCTGATAGTAACGGAAATACAAATGGAGACCCAACTGACGACCCGACAGTAACAATACTAACACCTCAATCTAGTGGCATAGTAGTTTTTGATGGAATTTCTCCAAATGGAGATGGTGTAAACGATGTATTTAGAGTAGAAGGCTTACAAAATTTCCCTAATAATAATGTAAAAATCTTTAATAGATGGGGAGTTGAAGTATTTAGTCAAGGTAGATACCATTTAGGTCCATTTTTTAGTGGAAGATCAGATGGAAGAGCTACAATTAGAACAAATGAAGAATTACCTGCAGGAGTGTATTACTATGTAGTAACTTATGAAATAGATGGTAGAACAGAAAGTCAGGCAGGGCCATTATATATAACACGATAAATACAATTAAAAATATTTTTAGAAAAGAAATCCCCTTTGAATTAAAATTATAAAAAAATGAAAAAATCTTCAATTATAATACTGTTCTTACTGACACTTGTGTCGGTATCTTATGCGCAACAAGATGCTCAGTATACTCAATATATTTATAATACATCAACTATAAATCCAGCTTATGCAGGGTCTAGAGGAGCATTGAGTTTAAATAGTTTATATAGAACCCAGTGGGTTGGTTTAGAAGGCGCACCTCGTACATTTACACTTGCAGGTCATACTCCATTACGAAATGAAAAATTAGGATTAGGAGTGTCTATTGTAAGAGATGATATTTTTATTGTAGATGAAACTTTTGTTGATATTGATTTCTCATATACTATTAATACATCAGCCCATGCAAAATTAGCCTTTGGACTTAAAGGAGGAGTGAGATTACTGAATATTGATTTTAGTAGATTAAATCCAGAAAGTAGTTTTGATAATAATTTTGCCAATGGAAGTAATGTTGATAATCAATTTTCACCTAATATCGGCGTAGGAGTATACTATAGTACAGATAAGTTTTATGTAGGGTATTCGGCGCCATCATTACTTCAAACAGAATACTTTGATGAATCATCTAATACAAACAGATCATTTTTAGCTAAAGATAGAGTAAATCATTATTTAATTGCAGGTTATGTGTTTGATATCCATAGATATATAAAATTTAAGCCAGCAACATTATTTAAAGCTGTAAGCGGAGCTCCACTACAAGCTGATTTTTCTGCTAACTTTTTATATAACGAAAAATTTACCGCTGGTGTAGCTTATAGGTGGGGAGCATCAGTAAGTGCTTTAGCAGGGTTTCAAGTTTCTGACGAACTTATGATTGGTTATGCTTATGATAGAACAGTTACTACATTAAATAATTTTAATAGTGGATCGCATGAAATCTTTTTACGATTTGAATTTAAATCACGTAAGAGTGGTGTTGTTTCACCGAGATTCTTTTAAAAATACTAACTATTACCCCATTTAATTATGAAAGCCATAAAAAATACATTCCTATTAAGCCTACTTATACTGGTATCTGTATTTACAGATGCACAGAATAGTAAAGCAATAGAAAAAGGAAATACACTGTTTAAGAAGTATGCTTATGATGAAGCAATCAAAGTTTATCTTGAAGCACTTGATAATGATGAAAGATCAACAGACTTATTTGCTAATCTGGCAGATTCATATTATGAAAATGCAGATATGCAAAATGCTGTAAAATGGTATGATACATTATTTATGCAAGACAGATCTTTAATAAAAGGAGAATATTATTTTAGATACTCTCAAGCCCTAAAAGCTAAAGGAGAGTATGATAAAGCAGATTTATGGCTAGAGCGTCTAGCAGAGCTAAATTCAGACGATTCTAGAGCAGCTTCTCTTAAATATGATATTGACTATTTGAAAAAAATAGAAAAACAATCGGGACGCTATGAAACAAATCTAGCATCAATTAATACACCATATTCAGATTTCGCAGCTAATTATGGAGACAAAAATATTTTATTTTCATCAGCAAGAGATAAAGGAGTTCATGTTAAAAGAAGTCATACTTGGACAGGATTACCTTTTTTAGAATTATTTTCTGCTCAAGTAGATGAAAATGGAAATCTGATTGATGCAAAAAAACTAAAAGGAGATTTTAATAGTAAATACAACGAATCTACAGCTATCGTAACTAGAGATGGAAATACAATGTATTTTACTCGTAATAGTTATGATGAAGGGTATCAAAAAGATAGAACAGGAATTATTAGACTAAAGTTGTATAAGTCTACAAAAGTAGATAGCACCTGGGGTAACATTATAGAATTACCATTTAACAATACGGAATATTCTGTAGCTCATCCTTCATTATCTTCAGATGAGAAGAAATTGTATTTTGCTTCAGATATGCCTGGAGGAGTTGGATTAAGTGATATATATGTTGTTGATATTAATGATGATGGCACATATGGTGCTCCCAAAAACTTGGGCAATAAAATTAATACAGAAGGAAGAGATACGTTTCCGTTTATAAGTAAAAAAGGTGATTTATACTTTTCATCAGATGGTCACTTAGGCCTAGGAGGTTTAGATGTATTTGTAATGCTAAACCCTGAAAACCCTGAATATCCAGCCAGTGCGACAGATAAGATTTTTAACGTAGGAAGACCAATTAATGGAGAGAAAGACGACTTTGCTTTTGTAATAAACAATGATACAGATTTAGGCTATTTTACATCTAATAGAGATGGAGGTGTTGGAAGTGATGATATTTATACTTTAAAAGAATTAGAGTCATTACGATTTGAATGTACTACAGAAGTAACAGGAAAAGTTGTTAATGAAAAAACAGGTAAAGCCGTTTCAAATGCAACGATAGTTGTTTCAAATACAACAAATTCTAATACAGTTTTTAACCTAACTTCTGACGCTAATGGAGATTTTACTTTTGAAATAGACTGTTTAAAAGAAAACACATATAAAATAACTGTCGAAAAAGAAAGATTTATCGGTAATGAAGACACATTTACAGTTAATCCAAAATCAGGATCAACATTACCAGTAAACTTAAAATTAACACCAATCTTAGGAGCAGATCTTTTTAAATTATTAAACTTAGATCAAATCTATTTTGATTATAACGATGATGCAATTCGCCCTGATGCTGAGATTGAATTAACTAAAATTATCGAATTTTTAAGAGAAAACCCTAGTGTTAAAATAGATGTTAGATCTCATACAGATAGTAGAGGGTCTGAAAAATTTAACCTTAGATTATCTAAAAGAAGAAATGCATCTACAATAGAGTATATTATAAATAAAGGTGAGATTTCTTCAGATAGAATTACAGGAAATGGTTATGGAGAAACTCAATTATTAAATAAATGTGCTGATGATATTGAATGTAGCGATGAAGAGCATGATATAAATAGAAGAAGTGAGTTTATTGTAATAAAAGATTAAATAGTGGCTATTAATCAGTAAAAAAAGAGCGCCTTTAAGGCGCTCTTTTTTTATTTTATGAAATGATTATTATTATTTTATGGTTTAACGTGGTATTTTTGTTATCTATGGAAGAACAAGTAATCCTTGTAAATGAAAATAATGAGCAAATTGGTTTAATGCCAAAACTTGAAGCTCATGAAAAAGCAGTGTTGCACAGGGCATTTTCAGTATTTATTTTTAACGATAATAATGAGTTAATGTTACAGCAACGTGCATTAAGTAAATATCACTCACCTGCTCTATGGACAAATACATGTTGTAGCCATCAGCGTGATGGAGAGAGTAATATCGAAGCAGGAAAACGTAGGTTACAGGAAGAAATGGGTTTTGTAACTGAATTAAAAGAATCTATTTCATTTATTTATAAAGCACCTTTTGATAATGGTTTAACTGAGCACGAGTATGATCATGTATTAATAGGACATTATAATAATGAACCTGTTATTAATAGTGTAGAGGTTGCAGATTGGAAATGGATGCCGTTAGAAGCCGTTAAAAATGATATAGAGATATCTCCAGAAATATATACTGAATGGTTTAAAATTATATTCGATAAATTTTATGAATACATTAATATAAAATAAATGAGGGTTACAGTTAGTAGAAGAGCTCATTTTAACGCAGCTCATAGATTATATCGTAAAGACTGGAGTGATGATAAAAACGAAGCTGTATTTGATAAATGTAGTAATCCAAATTTTCATGGGCATAATTATGAACTTATAGCCAGTGTAACAGGAGAGATAGATAAAGAAACAGGATATGTTATAGATATTAAAGTTTTAAAAGATCTTATTAAATCTGAGGTTGAAGATGCTTTTGATCATAAAAACTTAAATATAGAAGTTCCTGAATTTCAAAATTTAAATCCAACTGCAGAAAATATTGTAGTTGTTATTTATGATAAGCTCAAATCTAAGTTGGCATCTCATTTAGATTTAGAAATCACACTTTACGAAACTCCTCGTAATTTTGTAAAATACTCAGGAGAATAATGTCAGAGCTACTTTACCCTATAAAATTTACACCTATTTTAAAGAATAAGATTTGGGGAGGTAGAAAGTTAAATAGTTTGCTAAATAAAGTTAGCGACTCCCCAAATGTTGGAGAAAGCTGGGAAATAAGCGATGTAAAAGGAGATATTTCAATAGTTAGTAATGGTCATTTAAGAGGACAATCTTTGAAAGATCTTTTAGGAACTTATAAAGAAAATTTAATAGGTAAAAAAAATTATAAAATATTTGGCGAAAGATTTCCACTTTTAATCAAATTTATAGACGCAAAAGAAAATTTATCTATACAATTACATCCTGATAATAAATTGGCAGCGGAACGTCATAATTCTTTCGGTAAAACTGAAATGTGGTATGTGATGCAGGCTGATACAAATTCAAATTTAATAGTAGGGTTTAATCAAAAAATAACTTCAGAAACATATTTAAGGCATTTAAAAGAAAAATCACTAACTAAGATTTTAAATTTTGATAAAGTTACTTCAGGAGATGCATATTTTATAGAAACAGGTTGTGTACATGCCATTGGGGCTGGAGTATTGTTAGCAGAAATTCAACAAACTAGCGATGTCACATATAGAATCTATGATTGGGATAGAGTGGATGATAAAGGAAATTCTAGAGAATTGCATAATGATTTAGCGATTGATGCTATTGATTTTAGCATGAAAGATAACTGTAGAGTACAATATTCAAAAACTAAAAATGAATTTAATAAAATGGTAAGCTGTAATTATTTTACAACTAATTACCTTGATTTAGATTCAAAAATTGAAAAACAAAACAATCAAGATTCGTTTTTAATTTATATGTGTGTTGCTGGAGAAGCTAAAATCCATACATCAAATGGTATGGAAACAATATGTGAAGGAGAAACAATATTATTACCAGCGGCACTTAAAACGTTTAGTTTAAGTGGAAAGAATACAAAACTTTTAGAAGTATATGTTTAAAATTACGTAGTTTTGCGCAAATTAAATTTAATAAAAAATGGGAAACATAAGAAACCTAAAAAAAGATATTAATTATGTACTTGGAGACATAATTGAAGCTGTTTATATCTGGGAGTATTCTAACACAGATAAGGATACTAAAAAAAGCGAAGCAATTATTGATGAAGCCATAGCTACATTTGATGATTTAATTGAAAAGGTTAATGATAGAACTGTGGAAAATAAGAAATCACATTTTAAAGCTATTAATCAAGAACTTGAAAATAGAGGACGTGCATTAATTGAAAAAATCAATAAACTATAATTTATAGAGTTTATATATTATAAAAAAAGCCAACTTAATAAAAAGTTGGCTTTTTTTATTTATTGATTTTGAGTTTCAAACTCTTTTCGTTCTTTAATAAATTTGTTTAATGCTTTGCCATATTTAGATCCAGAAATTGAATCAGGTAAAACATTATAAATAGTGTCTAAATATTTAATGTTAGCATCATAAATTTCAGATAATGCAATGTATGGGGCAACTTGATTATTCTTATTGTTTATAGCAAAATTTACAGCATATAAATATTTTCGTTTTAATATAGATCTGGACTTTATATTTATAGAATCAAGAGTAATAGTGTCGCCATCTCTCTCTGCTTCAAAACGCTTTTTTATTAACTCTAAATTTTGATTGTTGTATCTTGTAATTACATTATAAAACTCTTCTAGTTTCTGTTGCTGTGTAGAACCTTTAATAGTGGCATTAACAAAACGTTTAAGAGAAGTGTTTATTTCTGTAATTCCTTTATTAGCAAAAAAAGAAATGCTTTCTTGTTCTTTACTATTGTCATCTAAAACTAAATATAAAACTTCAGGTTCTTCTATATTTGTATGTAATTCAAAATTTGAATTATTACCGTTAATAGAAATAGAATCTAATTTAACTAATAAGGTGTCCTGTATTTTTTGAAGATATAAAGTTCCTTTTTTTAAACCATCAATAGATCCTTTTACAGTTACATTTGAAGTATCCTTTGTACAAGAGTATATAAGAAGTGTAAATAATAATAAACTAAAAATCCTTTTCATTTAATAAAAAATTATGCGAGCAAATATCTTATAATTATTTTTTAAATACTAACCAGCAGCAGCTATTTTCATAACTTCTGCACATATTATTGCACCATAAGTACCTACAACATATCCAAAAACAGCTAAAAGAGCGCCTACAGTTGCTAAAGATGGGTGAAATGCAGCTGCGACTACTGGTGCAGATGCGGCACCACCTACATTGGCTTGACTGCCTACTGCTAAAAAGAAGTAAGGCGCTTTTATGAGTTTCGCAATTACAATTAATAGTACTGCATGGATGGTCATCCAAACTATTCCTATGAAAATTAGTCCAGGGTTATCAAATATTTGGCCCAAATCCATTTTCATCCCTATAGTTGCTACCAATATGTAAATAAAAACACTCCCTATTTTACTAGCACCAACTCCTTCATAATTTTTAGCTTTAGTAAAGGATAGTAAAATACCAATTAAAGTGGCAATTGTGATTAACCAAAAGAAACCACTTCCAAAAGAAGATAAAGCGCTTTTAGGATTGCTTATAATATCAAAACTCTTTAAATAATTAGAAATAACATCAGATCCAAAATGAGCCACGCCAACAGTACCAAAAGCAATGGCTAAAATTATTATTAAATCGGTTAAGCTTGGATTACGAGTAATTTTTTCAGTAAAAGTTTGTACTTTGTTTTGTAAATTGTCAATAGCAGTATTATCTGCTTTTAGCCATTTATCAATCTTCTTGCGTTTGCCAATACCTAATAAAATAATTGCCATCCATATGTTAGCAACTACAATATCTACTAACACCATACCTCCATATTTCTCAGGATTAAACTCATATATTTCTAACATTGCTGCCTGATTTGCACCGCCACCAATCCAACTTCCAGCAATAGTAGATAATCCCCTCCATACAGCATCAGGCCCAACACCTCCAACTGTTTCAGGTGAAAATATTGAAATTAATAATATAGCTATTGGTCCACCAATTATAATCCCAATTGTGCCTGTAAAAAACATTACTAAAGCTCTCCACCCCAAATTAAAAATGGCTTTTAAATCTATACTAAGTGTTAAAAGCACTAGAGATGCTGGTAATAAATAACGACTGGCTATAAAATAAGTTTGCGAGATTCCGTCAGAGATAAGCCCTACAGAATTAAATATAGCAGGAATTAAATAACACATTAATAAACCTGGCACATATTTATAAAATTTAGACCAAAATCCTTCTTTTTTTGATTCTGTATAAAAAACAAAACCCAATGCTAGCATTAGGATTCCAAAAACAATTGCATCGTTTGTAATAATAGGCTGATTTTCCATAATTAATTTAAATATTTAACCAATACGTGAGCTTTAAATTTAGTGATCTAAATCTAGGTGCAAAAATATCTCCAGTAAAATAATTATCGTTATAAACAATAAACAGATCAGACAAAGGTGCAAAACGCCATTGTAAGCGTGTGTTTACGCTAAAATTGTCACGTTGATTACTATATTGAATAAAGGTGGCCCAAAACAAATTTTTAGTAAATGTAAAATCTAACCTTGGACCAATTAATATAATTGAAGCATTTGGAAAAGGATCTGGTAAATTAATCTCATCAAAATTTATTTGAGCAGATCCTGAAAAATAAGGTTGAATACGCCAAGTTAAATCAGCTCGAACTGAAAATCGTGTGCCATTAAAAAATTCGCCATAAGAGGGGCTTATATTATAAGAAAAAGCTTGGCGTCTGTCTGAACGATAACTAATTTCAAAATTGGAGTATGTGTACCCTTCGTTTCCAGGTAATGGTATAGCACCCGGTGTTCCAGTAGGGTCAAAGTCATCAAATAAAAATGTAAACCGATTAGATAACGTAAATTCAATTTCAGAATTATTTTGATAAGTCGTTTGCCAACGAGTCATAATATTATAATCGGAGTTTTGAAAATCCAATTCGGGTCGCCATATAAACTGTGGCGTTACTGATAAACGATGCCGTTGTGCTTTACCAGATTTAGGCCAGAAAGATCTCTGTATTTGTGGATCTATACGTAAAATATCTCTTCGTCTAATAAAACCTAATTCAGATCTAAAATTATCACCCACATAAAGACCACTTAACCTAATATTATAATATCTATTATTATATTCTGTGGATATTCCAGAAGAGAAATCATTAGTACTTACATTTGGGGAAAACGATTTATGAAAAAAATATTTACCGACCCATGTATTATCTGCAGAGGCTAAATTATAATCCAATCCGATAAGACGATTAAAACGATCTTCTTCAGCAATGAAACTATCATCTTTCGTTGGTTGTTTATTTATAAATATAAAACTGACATTTGAACGACTAAATACTTTTTGTTGTAAAGCAATTACGGCATTATTTGTTGTAGGAATTTCGTTAGTTCGATCTTCGGCAGTCTGAACATTTAAAACACCAATACGAAGATTGTTGGTTAGCTTTCCACTTAATCGCGCTCCTGCAATAATATCATTTTCTATATTATTACCATTAATATCGTTAGCAATTCCAATACGTCTGGAAAAAAAAGGATTTGCATCTCTATTATCTCCAAAATCTCCAAATAAATCACTATTCTCAATAAAAAATTGCCTTCGTTCTGGAAGAGATACTTCAAAACGTGTGAGATTAGTAACTTGTTGGTCTACTTCTACTTGTGAAAAGTCAGGATTTACTGTGAGATCTAAGTTTAAACTATTACCAACTGTAAACTTCGCGTCTCCACCAATTTTAAAGTCGGAAGAAGATATATCTGTTTCAAAATCTTTCCCAACATTTCCACTCACAAAAGGGATTAAAGAAATGGGAGATTTAGATTTTCCTAAAGGACGCTCAAAAATCATATCTCCCATAAATGCTAAACTGAATATAGATTGATTTTGAGGAATATTAATCCAAGTATTTTGTTCGTTTGATTGAGTGTCGAAATGATAACTGTTAAAACGCCACTTGGTTTCACCTTCTTTATATTTAAAAGCAGAAAGCGGGATTCGCAATTCGGAGATGTAATACCCATCATAAATTTTAGTGTCACCAATCCATTTAGTATCCCAAGCGGTATTAAATCCTCCACCTCTTCCGCCCCCACCAGAAATTAAAGCTTCTCGGCGAACACCATATGGATTGGTGCCAAAAAAGAATGCATTAGTACCATCGTTAAATGTATCAAAAAGCAAATTAATATTATCATTGCCTCGAGCTCTAAAATCACGCCTTAGAGAAGGAATAATATAATCTTTACCAGCCGCATTCACTTTTATTCCTACATATAAGTAACGATCATCAAAAAGCATACGGATCTCTACTTGTTGTTGTGCTTGTAAAGAGTCTGTTGGAAAATACTGCCAAAAATTTGTAGCAGGCTCAGTTTGAGACCAGACTTTTTCATTTAAATCTGCATCTATGGTAATAGATTGTGTAATATATTTTACTTGAACTGTTTTATTTTTTGATTGAGAAAAACTAAAACAAACTGTAAATAATATTATTAGTGATAAAAAGTGTTTCAATGACGTGTTGGTTATTGCCATTAAAAGTAAAGCGAATAATCTATAAGTTATTAAATAATACTAAATTTTAGGATTTTTTTTAGAATCTTTAGGAGCTCTATTCTCTTTTTTTAAGTATTGCATTAGCATCCACTCAATCTGACCATTAGTGCTACGAAATTCATCTGCAGCCCATTTTTCGATGGCTTTGAGCATCTCTTCATTTATTCGCAAAGCGAAAGCTTTCTTTTTTGCCATTTTATTGTTTTATAAATGCCTCAATAATAGTAATTAATTCTTCTGATAATGGAAAATCTGGAGATGTATAAGATTTTAAATTATCTTCTTCTTTAGTAATTGTTTTTAATACGTGATTCATATCTTTTATCATTACTAATTTAGATTTTGGATTTGCATTATGTAAATTATAAGCATCTTTTTCTTTAACCTGGAGA
Source organism: Flavobacteriaceae bacterium (assembly GCA_003443635.1). Lineage (NCBI taxonomy): Bacteria > Pseudomonadati > Bacteroidota > Flavobacteriia > Flavobacteriales > Flavobacteriaceae > Flavobacteriaceae bacterium. The sequence goes on from CP031964.1 coordinate 1,319,767, forward strand.
TCTTTAGTCCCATTTAAAATTAAAATAGGGAGTGTTAATTTTTTTATTTCCTCTTGAGGGTCTAATTTAAAATAACTACTTAAAAATTGATGGTTTTGTGCTGCAAATAATGATATAAGTGCTGGATTTACCTCTTTTATAGTTCCTGTTAATTTTAACTCGTCTATATGAGCTTTAGCAATCTTTCCAAAACTTGAATCTTGAGCCGTAATTTGCCTCACAATAGTTTTGTCTGCAGATTCTCCTAACCCAGCTAAAGAAATATACTTATCAATAACATTATTTATAGCCATCATGGCAACTAAAGAACCTTGACTATGGCCAATTAATGTAATATTATTAAATCGTTTGTCATTTTTAAAGTTATTGATGATTGTACTCACATCGCTAACTAAATCTGAAAACTCATAAGATTTAAGAAGATATTTTACATTGTCTTGTGTAACGTTTCTTTTGTCATATCTAAAAAATGCAAAACCTTTACTATTTAATATGGAAGAAAGTTGTTTTATATAACTGCCTTTAACTCCTAGTTGGGGTTGATTCCCATTTCTATTTGGATTTCCAGACCCTGGAACAAAAATAATTAAAGATTGTTTTTCAAGGTCTTCATTATAAGTTAATGTACCTGGAAGTTTAATACTATCATTCGTTATAAGAATATCTTCTGACGTAATGGTATTTTGTGCAAATGAAAAACTAATTGTCAGAAATAGTAGTGTAAAAATATTGTGTTTCATAACTTATTAATTTTACGTTGATATATTATTAGAATAATAGGAAGTATAATACTTACTCCTATAACAATAGGAAGGAACCAAGACCCTAACGATTCTACCTTTCCTTTTGAAAATTGAATTTCTGAATACACTAAATAAGTAAATAATGAAGCACTTAAAAAATTAGTAATCCGTAAAACTTTTGTGCTAAACCTATAATTATTAAGAGCATTATCTTCAGTAATATTTACCATATAATTATGAATGTGAGGAAATTTATTTAAAATAAACAAACCTATATAAATTATTGTCGAAATTATAGGTAATAACCATAGTGTTAGTTTATTTGAAAAACCATCTGCTTTTCCATTAGCATTAAAATGTGATGCGATAATCTCTGGTAAACTTTGATATTCTAAAATAAGATAAATCCACATTAATAGAAGTAGTGTAATAGAAAGTAATTCTATTAGAATATCTATAGATTGAAAAGGAACATTTATTTTAGGTCTATTAGCATTCATTACCTGTTTTTATCTCGTTCAAGTATAATTAAGTTTTGTGCTTGATTCATATATTTAAATATCCAACCTTCTCTTGCATGAATATTAAGCAATTCTTCAAGATTCTGAACTCTATTTCTAAAACCTAGCTTAGGTGTTATAGTTTTATATTCTTTCATTGATTATTATTTTTTTGTTGATTTAAAAAAGATAGAAATAAGCATTCCAATTCCACTACCTAAAGAAGTTCCTAATGCAATACCTAGACCAATATTATCAAAAACCACTCCCAAAATCACTCCAAAACTTGAACCTAACGCAGTTCCAATTGCTATTCAAACTCCTAACCCCATGCTTTTATCTTTTTTCATATTATTGATTTAAAGTACCAGTATTTAAAACTGGTGAAGCATCTTTATCCCCACAAAGAATTACCATAAGGTTACTTACCATTGCTGCTTTACGCTCTTCATCTAAATCAACAATTTCTTTTTTACCAAGCTCTTCTAAAGCCATTTCTACCATACTTACTGCACCTTCAACAATTTTATGTCGTGCAGCAACAATAGCAGTAGCCTGTTGACGTTTTAACATAGCATTTGCGATTTCCTGAGCATAAGCTAAATAACCTATACGAGCTTCCAGAACTTCAATACCTGCTATAGAAAGGCGTTCGTCAATTTCTTTTTCTAATGCTTCACTTACCTCATTTACACTAGAGCGAAGCGTAATATCTTCTGCATGACCTTCATCAGCAAAATTATCGTAAGGATACATGCTTGCTAATTTTCGTACTGCTGCATCTGTTTGTACACGAACAAAGTTTTCGTAGTTATCTACATCAAAAGCAGCTTTGTAAGTATCTTGTACTCGCCAAACTAATATGGTGCTAATCATTATAGGGTTACCAAGTTTATCATTTACTTTTAAGCGTTCGCTATCAAAATTACTTGCCCTTAACGAAATCTTCTTTTTGCTATAGAATGGATTTACCCAATAAAACCCATTTTTATTAATAGTGCCTACATATTTTCCAAATAACAAGAGAACTCTAGAATTGTTTGGTTGTACCATTACAAAACCTGGAGCTATTAAAATTGGAATAGGCAGAAATAAAACAAATTCAGGATTCTTTGTGAAAATAGCAGCTGCAATAGTTCCAAAAAATAATACAAGGAACACAAATAGCATTAAGTAACCGTTTGCTGGAATAATAATCTTCTCTTCTTTCATAAGTTTAAATTTATAATGATATTAAATTGATATCATAAAGATATATAAAAATAAATGATATTACAAAATTTTACATTAAATATTTTTTTGGCATAGTACTTGTATATTATATATTATAATTTTCATACTTATTTTTCTTAAATAAGATAGAGATTATATTTTTGGTTGGTTAGTTAGTAAAAAAAGCATCTCCTTTTGGAAGATGCTTTTTTTTAGTTACTAAAAAAATTAATTTAAATTTTTAATGATATTACATAATTGCTTATTTAACGAATTTTATAATCCCTTCTATAAGTTCTGGAGAAAGAGCTCTTAGTGGTTCATTATAAGATTTTGAATTTTCTAGATTATCATTACCTTTTATGGGTACAAGAACATGATTCATATTTTCAATAATTAAAAACTCAGAATCAGGATTGGCATTTTTTAATAAATTTGCTTCCTCTATAGGGACTTGTAAATCTTTAGTTCCATTAATTATTAAAATTGGCATATTTAACTTTTTTATTTCTTCTTGCGGATTATACTGCATCCAATTTGCCATAAATAATTGAATATCTTTATTAAATATAGAAGCTAACGGAGGAGGATAATCATCAGTAGTTTTTCCTTCTTTTAAAATGGAGAATATACGCTTGCTATCTTTTGTGAAAACTGGGGCACTTGAGCTAATTTGATCTAAAATAATCATATCTATTGTATTTCCAGCACCAGCTATTGAGATATAGCCATCTGCACCTTCTTTGGCAGATAACATACCAATTAAACTACCTTGACTATGTCCAGCTATATAAATTTTGTTATACTTATTTTCGGTTTTAAAATATTTTAATACTGAAATTGCATCGGTTACAAAATCATCAAAAAGTATGTTTGGATCGACATTTCTTTTTTTAATTTGTTTAACCACACGTTTATCATATCTAAAAGTAGCAATGCCAGAATTTGATAGCCCTTGAGCCAGTTTTTTTAAAGAATTATTTTTTGCAAAGTTTTGATTTCCATTTCTATCTGTAGGTCCAGAGCCTGCAATAATAATAACAAGATTTGGTTTTTCTATAGCGTTAGGAATTAATAATGTACCATCTATGTATACGTTTATAGGTACTTCTTGAGTAGTAAAATTTAATTCTTGAGAAAATAATGTTATACTAAATAAAAATAGTAAAAACTGTATTTTAAATTTCATTTTAATTTATGTTTAATGAAAGTTATTTTTTTATACTAAATACAAATGTTATAATTTATAACGTAATATATTAACCAATTCGTCTTTAATTTATAGTTAATAATAGATTTAATTTAACTCAAAAATTGTAATACACTAATTATTTAGAAAAATAAAAATGAATATTCAATAATAATTCTTGAGTGTTTTTGAATAATATTTAAAATTTTAACACTTATTTTTTAACATTTTATTTGTAAGTGTATTCATATAATTTTATATTTAGAACTTCAAGGAGTTTATAGATAAGTATCTTAGTAATGCGTTGTCTACCCTGTAGGCAGCTAAGATACTTTAACCCCTTTTTATTTAGAAAAAGAGAGAGCCTAAACCTCTCTCTTTTTTGTAAATTCTCTAGATTTCCCTCTCTCTTTTTTTTTCAAAACTATTTAGTATAAATGAAAATACAGATGCATTTCATCGATGATTTGCTTATTTACGTCGTTAAATGTTAAAAAAAAGTGTATTTCGTCGAATAAATAATGTTTTTTAACGATACATTGAATTTATCTTTTACATTTGAAGTGTACTAAAAAAATAGTTTTTAGTTCAATGGATTAATTAATTAATATTTGCTTATGTTGTTGATCTTAGTAACCCTAAATCTTTAAACATAAAAAATAAAGCAAATTAAGAAAAGTCGAGATTGAGGGATCTCGACTTTTTATTTTATATACCTGAACGTTAAATTAATTCGTGGTTTAACCTCTTTTTTTGTTTTTGGTATTTGATGTTTCCAAAATTCTTGAGTTGTCCCTTTCATAATTAATAAGCTTCCATGTTTTAGAATGAGTTTGTGTTTTAAATTTTTATCAGTTTTATGCTTTAATTGAAATACGCGTTCTGCTCCAAAGCTTATGGATGCTATTGTCGGATTCATCCCTAATTCTTTTTCATCATCAGAATGCCAACCATTACTATCATTACCATTTCTGTAAAGGTTTAATAAGCAAGTTGTAAAATTATGTTGTGTTATTTTTTCAATTTCAGTTTTAATAATCTTCAATTCTTTGGTAAATATATGAGGCTGCATTGTAATGTTAGAATAACTGTAAGATTTATTGTTATCCCCATATAGAGCTGTTAACCTAGGTTGTTTATACGTTTTTCCAAAAATAGTGATATTATCTTGCTGCCATTTTATGGTTTCAAAAAGTGTTTTAAAATATGAATTGGAGACTTCTAAATTGAAAAAATTAGGATAATATATAAGAGAAGCGTTACGTATATCGATATTTATGGGTTCTGAAAGAGAAAATAATTCCATTTTGTAAATTTATTATAATTTAGCCAATCGCTATTAATATGAAAATGAAAGGGTTAATATTTTTTTTACTGATCTCATATCTTGGGTTTTCTCAATCTGAAAACACATTGCCAGCTGGTTTTGTTTATGTTAAAGAAGTTATTCCAACGGCAAGGGTAGAACTACGCTACGCTACTTCAGAAAATTTTGTAGGTAAACCTATAGATGGTTACCATTCTGGTAAAGGGATATTGTCTAGAGAAGCTACTAAAGCTTTAAAGAAGGTACAACAAGAATTGTTAAGCTATGGTTATTCGATAAAAATATATGATGCATATCGCCCTCAACAAGCTGTAAATCATTTTGTACGCTGGGCTTCGGATTTAAATGATACTTTAATGAAGCATAATTACTACCCTAATGTGGAAAAAGAAAACTTGTTTAAAGAAGGGTATATTGCATCACATTCTGGTCATACAAAAGGAAGTACGTTGGATCTAACGTTAATAAGAATAGATACTGAAGAAGAAGTAGATATGGGGAGTTCTTATGACTTTTTTGGAAAAGAATCATGGGTATACCACGAACATGTTACTAAGAAGCAACGTGAAAATAGATTATTACTTAAATCTGTAATGAATAAACACGGATTTAAAAGTTATTCAAAAGAATGGTGGCATTTTACTTTAATAAATGAGCCCTTTCCAGATACATATTTTGATTTTATAGTTGAAGAATAACTTAATAAGAGTTAATTTTTCCTATTATGTATTCTCTTAAAATTTGTGTTTGAAGATTTAGTTTATATTTCTGCCTAATTCATATAATAAGAAAATTAAACTCTAGAATATATAAAGATTACTCTAAATTCAATACAGATTTTGATATATGCATCGTAACAAGCATATTAGGTAAATCGACCACTTCGGCAATTTGTAAATCCCCTGCTAATGAGCATAGCGCATAAGCTTCGTCAGTAGCTAATCCGTGTTCGTTTTCTAAATAGTTAACCATATATAAGGTTGCTTTTTTAGCAGCTTCATCAAGTGTAGGAGCGAAACCTGTTGTGGCATAATACTCTTCGGTTTCGTATTGTGGTTCTTTAATAGACTTATCTTTTAGTAATTCAATTTCATAGACGATTCGTAGTGGTGTTTCAATAGCAGTGCCACAGACTTCCCCTAAGCCTTGTACTGCGTGTCCATCTCCAATTGAGAATAAACCGCCTTCAACAAATACGGGAAAATACATTACAGTACCTTCATTCATGTTAGGATCATCCATATTGCCACCATTGGCACGTGGTGGAATAGTACTTAATAATTCATTAGTATCTGGTGCCACTCCCATAACTCCTGGAAATGGATTTAACTGCAATTTGATGTCATCTTTAAAAGTTACTGAAGTTTTATCTTTCCCTAATTCGTATAGCTTTAAATATTTGACATCGATATCATCTACTAAAAATCCAAAACCTGGTAAAATAGCATTCCAACCCCAATCCCCTAATTCTATTTTATGAAGTGTCACTTTAAGTACATCACCGGGTTGTGCATCTTCAACATATACAGGTCCAGTTAGTGGATGAATAGGCTCAAAATCTAAAGAGTCTAGAGCTTCGATAGTAGAATTTAAATTAAATTGTCCATCACTAGCTTCCTCAGTAAACGCTTCAATTACTGCACCCGATTGTACTGTTAATACAGGTTCAATAGTATTACTAAATTTGTTATGCGTTTGCTCTGTAGTTAATGTGTATTGTATTTGAGGTTCTGAAGCAGCGATCTCTTCTATTTCATTTTCTATTGTAATTTCTTGTGGTTGTTCTTTACAATTGTATGCGATGATAAGTATTGCAAAGCTTAAAATTATATTGGCTTTTTTCATTTTATCGGTTGTGTTATGTGTTATAAATTGAATTTATGATTATAAGTTCTTTAAATTTCAATTGCCTACTACTTTGCTCAGACCTCATTCAACCTCCCATTCTGATTTCCAATCGCCTTGTGTTTTTAAATAGGTAATCACTTCCGCACGCGCTTTATGCACATCATCTAACACCTCTTTTTCATAGGCTTTAACTTCTGGTGTGTCTTTATATAATAAGTAATACGATTCTATTTGTTGTTGTTTCCATAGATACTTATGATTTTTCTCAAAATAGATATTTCGTAAGGTATTAGCAAAAGTTTCAGCATTGCCTTGTAAAGCAGCACATATCATCTCATGATCTTCTTTAGTATTGTAAGCAGCTGACATAATACTGCCTGGTTTAAGCGTGTCAAAGAGTGAACATAATTTTGAAGCTATGTTTTGTTTTAAGGATGTATTACCTTCTAAGTCAGCAATGACAGCATATTTTAAAAGTACTCCAATTTGATTAATATCATTTTGGTCTTCAAATGAGTTTCTACTAGGTTGGTAATCAGGATTAACTATGTCTGGAAACGTATCTTCTATAATCGTTTTTGCTTTATCGCTATTTCCAGATATTAAGTACATATAGGATAAAACGTCACTTATAGGACGATTAGATACTTCTCCAAAACGTTCTTTGAAGCCTTCTAAAAGTTGAATATTAATAGCAGCATTTCCTTTTATACTATTTATATTGACAAATAGCCCAATGGTGTTAAGACTTTCACGATAATGTGTCATGCTTATATTCAAATAGTAATCAGCAGCAGGGATCATATCTAAATCTATAAAAGCTCTAGTGAGCCCATTAAGAAGTATTCGATTTAAGCTGTCTTTTTTATAGGCATTATATATGGTTTTGAAACTCCCCACAAGATCGCCATAAGGTTTTGAGCGTAATAACTCAGCTTTATTATTATGCGCATTTGCAAATTTTGGTGAACGTTTAATAAGGTCATCTAAAACACCTAAACCTTCTTCATATTTTTCATTACCTATATGAAAATCAGCTAAATTACTACTAATGACATCACTTAAAGGATCGAGCTCATGCGCTTTCAAAATATATTGATACGCTTTTTCGCCATCGTACTCTTGATATATATGTACAATATGATTGTATATGTAGGCATTGTTGGGCTCATACTCCAATCCTTTTTGGAACGCTTTCAAGGCTTCTTCATCACTATTTGGTATAATATCTAATTGTTTGTAATAGCCTAATGCTCTGTATGCGACCCCTAAATTGTTGTTGAATTGTAATGCTTTATCTACATTTTGTTTCATATTTATTGTAGTCTCTTCTATGGATGGGCCTCCATATTCGATTAAGAAACCATAGGCAAGGGCTAGCCTAGAATACGCTAAACCAAAATCTTTGTCTAAGGCTATGGCATTTTTATAATGTTCTATAGCTTGTTGTATATCTTCAGGGCGTCTATTGGCTACTAACTGTGTCCCTTTTAAGTAGGCATTATAAGCCTCTAAGTTTTTTGTCGGAAAGCTTTTGATTTCTGTTTCTTCTTGCGGTAAAAGACGTACTTTAAGTTCGTTAAGTACGGTGCGCGATATTTCTTCTTGTATATCAAAGACATTATTGGCAGTAAGTTCTCGGTCATAGGTTTCTGACCAAAGATGAAAACCATCCTCTACCTTAATTAATTGCGCTGTAATACGAATTCGATTTCCAGACTTACGCACACTGCCTTCTAAAATATGATTTACATTTAACTCATTGCCAATTAGTGTGAGATTTTCATTTTGCCCCTTAAATTTGAATGATGAGGTGCGTCCAGCAACTTTCATATCTTCTACTTTGGCAAGTATATTTAATAGCTCTTCCGATAACCCATCTGAAAAATATTCTTGATCCCCTTGAGGCGATAAATCAGCAAACGGTAATACCGCTATTGAGGTAGAGCCAATATCAAGGTCGCTTGAAGATGTATTATTAGCAAAGTATAGGCGCTCTACAATTAAAAAAATGATGGCTAAAGACAAAACACTAATGATAATCTTGTTTAGCTTTTTACTCTTGGAAGCTTTAAATGTATTTATGGTGTCTGTAGATTCTACACTATCGGTTTTCTTTAAACCATCTGGTGTTAATTCAAATGCCCAAGCAATGATAAGTGCAATAGGAAAACCAATGCCCACTAAAATAATAACTGTTGTGTCTAACCAATCGGGTAGCGATAAGGGTTTTTCAATAGCAACAATTATTTGAATAATAAGCCATCCTGCAATTGCATAAGCAGTAGCCACTTTAAAAACATTACGCCTTTTAAGTTCTTGGAAGAGTTTATTCATTTAGTTATGTTAATTGGTTAATTAATAGTTGAATGCGATAAAGTTACATCTTTAAATAATGAATAAAAAATTATAGATAACTCAACCACCATTTATCTTTATTGTTCAATTTATATTTCATATACCATTTGCAAATAGGGTAGAGTAGTGCTACAATACCAATCCAAATAAGATAGGTTGTAAATAGAGAATAGCCATAACCTTCAAACGGATTGCTACTGCCAGCAGATTGATTAAAAATCATAATCTTCCAATCTTTCCCAGTAATTAAAAGCCCAATTATAGCACCTGTATGTATAATAAAAATATGTAAGATGTAATAAAAGAAGGGTACTCGACCAAACACCAATAAAAAATCTGTGATTTTATTTTTAATAGTTTCGATGCCGTATAAAAATAAAAATGCTGGCCCTAAAGTAATTAATAAAAAGCCTAAAGAAGGTGGATATTTAGTGACATTAAAAAAAGAAATAATAGTTTTTGTTGTTGTTTCTTGTGCTGTCCAAGGAGATAAATCTGCATAAAAATTAAAACCCCTGAAGATGAAAAATAAAACAATACTTCCAAAACCTAAATATAGTAACCACTTTTTTCTAAATGCTATTAAAGCTCCTTTCTTATAAAAATCACCAAAACAATATCCTAATAACATAACTCCAATCCAAGGTAATACAGGATAAGCAAACCATACAAAACGACTCCCTAAACTAATCCCGTTAGATTGATGTAACATATACCAGATTACTGAAATTATATCTTGTCCATTTCTGGTAATGTCATCTAAAGCATTATGGCCAAAAACTAAAAGTAATCCTAAAATTAATATTAGACGTTTAGGTAAATATATAACTAAACCTAAGATAATCATTGAAAACCCAATAGCCCAAATAACCTGAAGATTAGTGAAACTAAAACTCACATCAAACCACCATAAAAAATTATTTATAAAAATCTCAACAAAAATTAGCCATAAGCCACGTGTAATTAAAAACTTAGATAATTGTTTTTTGGGTCTTGTTTGACCATATAAAAATGCCGAAGTTCCAGCTAAAAAAACAAAAACGGGCGCACAATAATGTGTTATAAAGCGTGTGAAAAATAAAATAAGCGTAGTAGATTCTAAATTTTCTGGATAATTATTTGCAAGTGCATTAATATGAAAATAATCACGAACATGATCTAATGCCATAATAACCATAACAAGTCCTCTTAAAATATCTATAGATTGTATTCTGGATGATTTTATTAAGGCCATACCTTTATTAATTATTTAAATATAGCAATAATTAGGTTATAGGTAAGAATACGCCCAATACATCAATACAAATTGTAATGGTATACGAAGTATTAAAACCCATTTTGGGATACCAGCTGCAGCTTTTTTACCTGATAGCATATAAAAATGCACGGATAAAAAGATAATGAGCATTATTATAATACTATAGATTGATATTGTTTTAAAAACAGGAATACATAATCCAATACCCAATATGACTTCTAAAATACCGCTTATGTAAACTAACAACCTATGTTTTGGTAAATATCGAGGCATTATTCTCATAAAAGCTTTTGGCTTAAAAAAATGCATTATACCAGCAAAAATGTAGATTAATGCCATAAAGTATAAATGCCAAAGGCTATTCATCTTTATAAACATTAAGATGCATGCCAATACCATAATTATTAATACCAGATTTTAAAAGACTAGAAGGCTTGGTTTGGCTTTCTTTTTCATGGCGTAACCAATAGTTACCATTAATAAACACTCGTTTTACATAAGTGCGATTTTCAGGTATTTCTTCTGTAAAGGGGAGTAGAGGTCTAAAATTGGTAGGGATTTTTACTATTCCGTTTTTAGATTTTATCTCTTTATATTTTTTATTTGGTAATAATTTACCTGCTTTATCTGTATAGCCTAATACTTGAATGGAAACAAAAATTCCATTTTTAGGGACGTAAATATCATAATCTGTAACATCTAATTCAAATACATCTTTGTTTTGTTCTGTAACTCTAAATGTTATATTCTCGTAACTTAATACATCTCCGGGTAGTCCTCTCTTATCACTATTATAAAACTGTACTCTAAATAAAGTTGAAAATGGCCGTTTTTTTGCTCCTGACCGTTTACGCTCTTTCCAATCGGAAGCTTCTATTTTTATAGGAAAAAAAACAGTTGTTATTTTTTTTGTTTGAGGTGTTGTATTTGGGAAAAATACTGCAATTTCAGATTCTATTGTTGGTAACCAACATTTAAAATAATCATTATGTACCTTAGGTTTTCTCTTTTCAACTTTAAATTTTCTGTTAATTTTTGTTTGAACAATAATTTCTTGTAATTCGTCAGCCTGAGCCTCTAAAAATAATGTTTTTGGTAAATTAAGTGTGGCAATTTTTAACTCTTTATATCCTAATGCAGAAATATATAATGTGTCTATATCTGGATATATTTTTTTTGTAAATAAAAATGAACCATTATCATCTGCAAAAACCCCATTTCCGTTACCGAATGAAATAGTTGCAAAAGATATTGGAGATTGAGTTTTACTATCCTCTATTTTTGTTTGTGATACAGAAGATAGTACTACTAATAAAAAACAGAATAGTAATACGTATCTTTTTAACATATATTATTATTTATTAGCTTCAATCCACTTATTAATTTTATCTTCTAAAATAGATAATGGAACTGAACCAGTTTCTAATACTTGATTATGATATTGACGAATATCAAACTTATCTCCTAAAGCTGCTGAAGCTTTTGCACGTAGTTCAAGAATTTTTAATTGTCCGATTTTATAAGATAGTGCTTGACCTGGATTTGCCATATAACGCTCTATCTCCCTAGTAATATCTGCTTCACTTTCGGCTTCATTGTCTAAAGAGTATTGTATCGCTTGTTCACGTGTCCACCCTTTAGAATGTAACCCCGTATCGACTACCAAACGAACTGCACGATGCATTTCTGCTCCTAACATTCCAAATAATTGATAAGGATCTGTATATAACCCTAGCTCTTTACCTAAAGATTCGGTATATAATGCCCAACCTTCTCCATATCCGCTATACCAAAGTGTTTTTCTAAATTCTGGTAACTCAGTACTTTCTTGAGTTAATGAAATTTGATAATGATGCCCAGGAATAGCTTCGTGTAAAAATAAAGATTCATCTGAGTATACATTATATTTTGTAGCATCTGGAATTGGGGTGTAAAAAATACCAGGTCGAGTTCCGTCCAAAGATCCTTGATTATATTCTGCACTTGCAGATTTTTCTCTAAAAGCTTCAGTACGCCTTACCTCAAAAGCTGTTTTTGGTTTTACATCAAATAACTTTTCTATTTGTGGTTTCATACGCTCATGAATTGCATTAAAATTTGCAATTACCTCTTCGGGAGTAGTAAATGGCATTAATTCTTTTTTGTTTCTTACATAATTAAAAAAATCTTTTATAGAGCCTTCAAAACCAACTTCAGTTTTAATTTTTTCCATTTCAGATAAAATACGTGCAACTTCACTTAACCCAAGATTATGAATCTCATCTGCAGTCATATCAGTAGTTGTATAAGTTTTTATTTGATGAGCATAATAAGCTTCTCCATTTGGAATAGCATCAATACCACTTGTGGTACGACCAGCTTCCATATATTCTGTATTCATAAATTTATGAAGGCTCTTATAGGCTGGGATTACCTTATTATTAAGTATTGTTGTGAACGCATCAGTTAATGATTTTTTCTCTTCTTCAGAAAAAGAATCTGGAAATTGTTTTATTGGGTTGTAAAATAAATGTGAATTTAAATCGGTATTTGTTAATACATCTAATTGTGGTACTACTTTAGCAATTAAAGATTTTGGCAATACATACCCAGAAGCCATTCCTTCTCTCATTTTAGCTTCAGCTGAAGTCATCCATTGTAAATAACCTTCTAAACGCTGTAACCAATTGTTATAATCGTCAACTGTTTTAAAAGGTTGTGCTCCTTGTCCACTAGCTAACTGTCCCACCATTAAATTTACAGACCACATTTGATCTATAGGAAAAAGATCTTGCCTAAATGTCAAGCGATCTAAATTTATCTCACAATCCCATTTTAAAACTGCTTTACTCATTTTCTGGCTTTCAGATAAATCAGCGTCATTATATTTAGATAATTGATCTAGATAATTTGTATAGTAAACTTTTAATTCGTCATTATATGCTTTAGAAAGCGTATTTGGAAAACTATTATTATATCTATTATCTCCAGAAAATGTGGCATCTATCGGATTTAATTTTAAGCGTTCTTGATTATAATTATCTAACATTTCGTCAAATGCAGAGCTAGTCGTTTCTGAATTATCAATATTAGAAGTTTCATTTTTACAAGCTATTACTATAGTAACAATAAATATTAAAGTGAAGAATTTTTTCATTATATTTTTTTAATTTACCTGCTAAAGGTACTTAGAAAATAGAAAAAGACATAAAAAAACCGCCTTAATAAGTTAAGGCGGCTTGATTATGCGGTAGTTCGTTTTTTGATTAGTCTACCCATTTTTTAGTTTGTGTGAAGCCTACATATAATCCAACCCCTGCCATAAAGAAAATTGTAGCTGGATATACAGAATGCCTGTCTAATGTAGTGTAAGCATCTAATATTGAAGCTAAAAAAACTCCTAAGCCTACCCCCATAGATAAAAAAGCTAAATTAAGAACTAATACTTTCCAGATAGGTGCTGTATGTTCTTTGCCTTTAGCAAAAATAGTAGCATCTGCTCCTTTTTCGATTAAGGCTAAACGTTCTTTATTACGTGTTGAATAATATAAGTAAAATACTCCAAAAATTGCTCCAAATATTATTGGTACGATTATTAATTCTGATCCCATAAGTGTTGTTTTAAAATTGATATTTCTTAATATGTTCATAGCTTATGACGATCACTTTTAAGTTTCGGTTACAGTTTTTTTAATTTTATTAAAATTTAACTTTATTTAAGTATTTATATATTTGATAATGAGTGCTTAATGAATATATAAGATATTAAACGTATATTTATGTAACCGATAAAACTAAAATGTCGTCTTACATTAAAAATGACCACCATCGACGATCAAATTTATATAGATAAGATATTAAATGGCGATACCAATGCATTTGCAATTTTGGTGGATCGTTATAAAGACTTGGTGTTTACTTTAGCTTTACGAATGCTTAAAAATAAAGAAGAAGCTGAAGAAGTATCTCAAGATACATTTATTAAGACATACAAATCTTTGAATAGGTTTAAAGGTAATTCAAAATTTTCGACCTGGATTTATAGGGTAGCTTATAATACATGTCTAGATCGATTAAAAAAGAATAAACGCAAACAAAATACAGTAGCTATTGATGAATATACAGAACATCAGGTAAAGACTATAGATAATGCTTTAGATAGAATTGAAACTCAAGAAAAACAACAAGCAATTAAAAATTGTTTAGAGTTACTTCCAAGCGAAGATAGTTTTTTACTAACTTTATACTACTTTGAAGAACAATCGTTAGACGAAATAGCAAAAGTTGTAAATCTTACGCCTAATAATGTAAAAGTAAAACTGTTTAGAAGTCGTAAAAAATTAGCAACGATTTTAAAACAACAATTAGATAACGAAACTATAGAAAGTTATGCAGGACAATACAGAGCAGCATTTAGATAAATTGGCTGAAAAAATAATGAAGTCATCATTTTTAGAGCAACCATCTATGGATTTTACAGAACATTTGATGACGAAAATTGAAGCATCTACCTCTAAAGTAACAGCTTATAAACCATTAATCTCAAAACATATATGGTTTACTATTGCTATTTTAATCATAGGAATTATTTCATATTCACTTTTAGGAACAGAATTGAAAACTTCAGAATGGCTTAATGCGATTGATTTTAGCATACTTTCAAATAATAAGGTAACAGAGACAGTATCTAATTTTTCGTTTAGTATATCTAACATTTTAATGTATGCCATTGTGTTTTTTGGTTTAGCCTTTTTTATACAAATAACTGTTCTTAAAAACTACCATCAAAAACGATTAAACTATTAATCTTTATAATACCAAAACGGAATACGAGAAATACGAGTGTTAATAGTATCGTTTCTTCTAATTCTTAAACGATTAACTCCTAATATGTGTTTGCCATCTTCTAAAGCTTTTGTACTAACATAGGTTTCAAATCCTAGCTTTCCATTTTTACTCTTAGCTAAAATAAAATTAGTGTCATAATCAGTAGTATCTATTCTTACAGAATAAATATCGTTGAATGTTTTTAAATAAGACCGTCTTAAACTATCTCTTTTGCGAAAGTTAATGTTTGTACCAAAGCTAATACCTGAGGTTAATCCTCTAGCATCTTCTTCAGGTCTTAATTTAGGATTAAAATCAAAAATATTATCTTCAATATTTTCAGAATACAAAACAAAAACTTTTATATAATTTTCTGAAATCACTTTTGATTGAATAGCTACATTATCTATAAATCCATTAGTCTCATCTAATAAGTTTTCATAATTGTTGTTATTTGCAACATAACTATTTGATGATATATCTGAATGAAGATAATTTGAGACTTTGTAATTAAAAGAAGTTGCTAATGCAATTAAAATATAAAATGGCACTAATGCCAAGCTGAGGCGTTTTCCAAATTTGTTATCTAAAAAGTTATAAACTAGTGGGCGATACAAAAAAGATAAAGTTATAAAGCTAAACACCCAATATACTGGAAAATATATTTTAGACAACCATTTTTTCTTTTTAAGAAAACCAAGAGTAATAAAATCGAGAAGCGTTAAAAGTAAGCCAATAGAAATAAAAACGACAGCGGAAACACCAACTCCGAGAGATAGCCAATTTGGTAAGTTATCGTTGTCTATTAATTGAGTTGAAATTAAAACAATGGTTAATACGGTAAAAGTAATTGCTAATACATAAAATATGAGTAAAAATGATACTGCAAAAATAACACTACAATAATTTTCTAGAGTACCAATATATTTGTCAAAAGAGCCAACTCGTTTTTTTAAATATTTTGTGAATTTTGCACTGTATTTTAGGCTATCATAATCAATATCACCAGAAACATAGCGTAATCCTAAAGCACCAATCCATAAGCCTCGTAATAATACATGAAGTAATAAATTGAAAATTAATATCGAACAAGATATTAATGCAATTAATAGAGTAACAAATTTATAAATTTGTTGACTATTTTGCGCTTCGTTAAACCCTTCGGAAATTGTAGGAATTGCTGTAAATAAACCAAAAATGGCAAAACCAGAGATTAATAATTCTAACTGCCAACTTTCTTCTTGAAGTTTTTGAAGTAGCTTTTTAAATTCTGGTTTAGTATAGTCATTATTCATTTTGTAAAATGTTGGTTAACATTAAAAGTACTAACTTTTATAAAGAGGCTTCTAAAATACAAATGTTAGATTCTAAAAAACAGATATAATTTTAAAATTTTTAATGATTTTCTTTAAAAATTTAATTCATAAGAAAGAAAGTTTTATTTCTTTAACTCTAATAACCTGTTAATTGCATTTTGATTTTCTGAATTTAACTTTAAAGATTTTTCAAAATTAATAATCGCATTTTTTGTATCTCCTAAATGTAAGTGTCCTTCAGCCAAACTATCAAACAAATTAGAAGAATTTGGATAAATTTGAGTTGCAAGTGTAAAAATAGAAATACCAGAAGATGAAGTTTTAGGATTGAAAATTAATTGTAACCCTAAGTTATTAAGTCGTCCTTCAGGTAATTGTAAATTGGGATATTTTAGTGAAAGAGAATCGTATATTTTTTTTAAGTTTTTATAGCCTTGTTTTGCAGCAAGGTCATTAAAATCTTGAAAACTGAATGACTTTAAATTTGGTTTTTTAAATTGTTTAGAAATTAACCTTTCTTTAATACTATTTTGCTGAGGTGTATTCTCTATAAATTGAAGTGCTTTTACATCATTTTTTAAATAAGCATTTAAAAAATTTAATGTGTATTTTGAAAGCAATTTATAAGATTCCATAATTTCGAGATCACTCTTATCTTGCCGTTTATCTTTTGATTTAAGTAATAATCCTAAAGTGCCAAACTGTGAATGAGATAAATTATGAAAACGTAAACGATATGCTTTACTATTGGTTAAACTATCATAGAATTGAAATTTAGTGTTTAATTCTGGATCTATATGATCTTCTTTTAAAACTTGTTCAGGAATTATTTTTTGTGCCATATGTAAATAAGGAACATCTACATTTTCAATTTTTGCATATGGAGATTTCATTAATGTGTTATAATCGTATCTCGACTTACCATCTAAACTTACCATAGCTTTAATATTATCATTACGCATTTGTGTAAGTACTGCTGCTAATCCACCAAGACTATAATCCAGAGTTGCTATTTTTTCGATATTAGCTGACGGAAATGTTTTTATTTCTTTAATTAAAAATTCTAAATCACGTGCTTGTGTTTCTACATCTTTAAGAGTTCCACCTTCTTGAAAACGATGCTCAGTTCCTCTAGCAGAACTAGCAATAACTATATAACCGTGACTTGCTAGATATTCGCAAATCCCAAAATTTTCAACAGAAGATGCTCTTAAACTTGCAGAATAGAGTATCACAGGAAATTTTCCTTTTAAAGCTTGGCTATTTAAAATAGCTATTGCAGATTCTTTTAAATGCTCTTGATTTTTAGGCGTATTAGGAAATTCAAACCAATTTAAAATTTGTTCGTTTGGTAAATATTCCCATTCTTCTTCTTCCTTAACAATTTCCATATAGTTTAATATAGAAAGTGGAGATTTATCTGATTTTATAGAAGGATACCAAATACTTATAGGTATTGGTCTAGAAATACTTCTGTTAGTCCAATCCTGAAGACGTGTATATGTTCTTGAGTGATCAGATTTTGTATAATGACGAAAACCAACAGTGTAATCTCCATAATCTAAGTTAATAGCTTTTAATGATGTTTGAGAAAATAAATAATGAACTGAAAATAACAGAGAGAAAATAAAAAGCTTGAGTTTCATAAATCTATGGTTAATGTTTTATTATAGATGCTAGTTATTTTAAAGTGTTACAGTATTTTACAAATCTATGATCCAAAACCAAATCAACTTGAAACTTATTTATTTAGTACCAACGCTTTTTCTTTTTTTTAGAAGCTGCACTTTTACGCCCTTTTTTATGTTTACTTTTTCCTGGCGTTTTATGAATTTCTTTTTTTGCTTTAGGATCTAAAGGATATGGATGATTTTCAATAATATCTATTTGTAACTGTATGAGTTGTTGAATATCTTTAACATATGTTTTTTCGTCTGCAGAACAAAACGAATATGCAATACCTGAATTTCCAGCTCTTGCAGTACGACCTATACGATGTACATAAGTTTCAGGAATATTAGGTAAGTCAAAATTAATTACAGCATCCAAATTATTAATATCAATACCACGTGCTGCTACATCAGTAGCGATTAAAATATTGACCTCTTGTTTTTTAAATCGATTAAGAGCAGTTTGTCTATTACTCTGACTTTTATCTCCGTGAATACTATCAACTTTATATCCGTTTTTAAGAAGTGTTTTTTCAAGTTTATCTACTCCAAATTTAGTACGCCTAAAAATGATGATATTCCCTTTTATTATGTTTCTTAATAGGTGTAAGCACAATTCAATCTTATTTTTTTTAGGGACATAATATAAAAACTGATTTACATTTTTTGATGTAGATGAATTTGGCGTGACTTCAATACGAATAGGTGCTTTTAAAATAGTATTGGCTAGTTGTTCTACTTTAAAAGGAATAGTTGCAGAAAACAATAAAGTTTGTTTTGTTCTAGGGCAGAGGCGTTCAATTTTTTTGACATCGTCTATAAAACCCATATCTAGCATTAAATCAGCCTCATCTAAAACGAGCGTTTCAATATAATCTAGATTAATAATGTCTTGTTTATGTAAATCCAGTAATCTACCTGGAGTGGCTATTAAAATATCTATTCCTTTTTTTAAAACATCTTTTTGAGGTTCTATAGATGTTCCTCCAAATATTACTGTTGTACGTAAATTAATGTAAATACTATAGTTGTTAAAATTTGCTTCAATTTGTGAAGCTAACTCTCGTGTTGGACTTACTATAAGGGCTTTAATTTTCTTACCTTTTTTAGGAGCATTTTGTCTATCGTACAAACGTTGAATAATGGGTAATGCAAAAGCAGCTGTTTTGCCCGTTCCGGTTTGTGCCGAAACGATAATATCTTTATTATTTAATACCTGAGGGATGGTTTTTTCTTGAACTAATGTAGGTTCGTCATAACCTTGTTCAGCTACAGCCCGTAAAATAGGCTTGTTAAGTTGTAAATCTTTAAAAGACATTAATAGTATTTAGTATGTATGGACAAAGATAGTTTAAAACAAACAGATATTTATTTTACTTAATATGCTTCAATCCTTCATAAACTACAATACTCACTGCATTGGCTAAATTAAGACTTCTAATATGTTCGCTATATAAAGGAATTTTATAAAGTTGAGCCGAATTAGTATTAATAATTTCTTTAGACAGCCCTTTTGATTCTTTTCCGAAAACAAAAAACATGTCGTCCTGATAATCAATATCCCAATGAACTTGTTTTCCGTGACTTGAAAAATAAACTAAATTTTTGTTATGATGTATTTTATAGAAATCTTCAAGACTATCATAAATAGATAACGAAATGTGCTTCCAATAATCTAATCCTGCACGTTTTAATCGGGCATCACTTAATTCAAATCCTAATGGTTTTACTAAATGTAAATGCGATCCGGTAGCTAAGCTCAAACGACCGATATTTCCTGTGTTGGTATGGATTTCGGGTTCGACTAAAACAATATTGTATGCCATTATTGTTTGATAAAATTTGCTAATGCAACTTTTAGACTATTCGGAACCACTTCATTATTTATAGCTATAGCCAAATGATTTTGATCTTTTTCTCTTGCAAAAATGAGTTTAAATAAATTAAAAATGCTTAAACTATTCTTAGCTTTTTCTACAAGTGAAATAGTATCGTTAACATTAACTTCTCCTTCTTTTAATACTTTAACATAGACTCCAGAATACCCATAACTTACAAATTGCGGTAGTACTTGTTGTGATTCAAATTTTACTCCAAACTTGTAACAAGGCTCCCTAGGTTGTGTCACTTGTACTAAAGCGGTGCCTAATTTGTAAATATCTCCAATATGTATCTGAGTTTCATCTAAACCTTTTACTGTTAGGTTTTCACCAAACATACCATATTCCCAGTCTAAATTAGGATATAAATTTTGCCAATATGCGTAATGATCTACCGAAAATAAATAACAAGCCTTATTGATTCCGCCATGAAACCTACGATCTGAAACCTCATCGCCTTTTACTTCTTCTTTATTTAGATATAGTGGTTGATTTACTGGTTTTTTGTAGATGCCTGTAGTAACTTCGTTACCACGCCAAATAATTGTTGTAGGTTTTGCAATATTGGTAGATATAATTTGCATAAAAATGTATTAAATAGATTATCGAATCGCTATTGGTCGTCCAGGAGAACCTGTAGCACCTTTAAATGGGATTGGTGTAAAAATAAACATAAACTCAGAAACTTTATCTTTTACTAAAGATTCAAAAGTGAGGTTTTCTAAATTTAGAATTCCATTTTGATTTAATAAAAGTTGATGTACAGGAAAAGCTTCGCCAGCGACTGAGCTAGGTTCGACTTCAGTGCCATATTGGTCAGACCCGACCATAGTTACATTTTTGGTAACTACCCATTTAGCAACTTCCATTCCAATTCCTGGAGGATTAGTATTATATTTTTCTGGATCTCCCCAATATTTTGACCATCCGTATCTAAAGAAAATTGCATCTCCATTTTTAAAACCCTCTTCTTTAATGCCTTGTTTTTGCATTGCACCTTTAACATCGGCAAGAGTTACTTCATAACTATTAGGAAGTACATCTACATTCTTGTACCCAGCAATGTCAATTAAAAAACCTCGAGTTATAATTGGTTTTACTTTTTCGATCCCTAATTGTTGTAGTCCATAAGAGCTGTACATTTTATCTCCAACAACTCCATTGTAATACACATCGTGTTCTTTCCCATCTTCAAATTTCATACGTGTGCCTATATGACCTAATCCATCAAATTGAGTACCAACTTGACCAATTTCGGTAGTGATAAGTTCATCATTATATACCAATGTGTTATCTCCAAATGGACCGCCAGTAGGATTGCCTGGACTTACCATTTTATAAGTGCGAGTACCATATAAAGGCATATTAGCTTCATATACTTGCCCCATTTCATAAACTTTGCCAGTTTTAACCATCGTCATTGCTTCTAAAATTTTTTCAGAAGTAATCCAGTTTGATGCTCCAGCTTGATCATTAGCACCCCAAATAGGATGTGGCCACCAAGGCCCTTTTTCTATAGTTTGTGCTTTAACTGTAATAACACTAATTAAAGTAAAGATTACTACTATTATGGATGTTTTCAGTTTCATAAATTTTAAATCTTAAAGTGCAATGGCACGAATTTAGTTGTTTTCTTGGATAAGAACAATAAAAAAAATCCACTTCAAAATAAAGTGGATTTTTTTATGACTAATGAGAGTAAGAGTTATTAGTTACTCTATTTTTTTTGCCAACATTTCTTGACCATCTTGAAACAAGGTTAGACTCTCTACCTTGTTCGAGGCATCTTTATTAAACCTAACTTTTGCAGCAACAACTTTTACAAAAAAGTTAGCTTTATCTTCAGCAAATAATTCAAATTGCCCTTGCCCAGTTGCTTGAGCAAAAATCTGAGTATCATCAATTGTAATTTCAATAATAAAGTCAGGTGCTAACTCATATTTTCCAACATATTGTTTTAATACATCTAGGGGTAATGAAATTTCTTTTCTCTCAGATGGTACTGCTTTATCAATTTTTTTTGCCAACATTTCTTGACCACCTTGAAACAAGGTTAGACTCTCTACCTTGCTCGAGGCATCTTTATTAAACCTAACTTTTGCAGCAACAACTTTTACAAAAAAGTTAGTTTTATCTTCAGCAAATAATTCAAATCGTCCTTGCCCAGTTGCTTGAGCAAAAATCTGAGTGCCATCAATTGTAACTTCAATAATAAAGTCAGGTGCTAACTCATATTTTCCGACATATTGTTTTAATACATCCAAGGGCAATGAAATCTCTTTTTTCTCAGATGGTGACGCTTTATCAATGCCTTTGCCCATAGCAGAAATACCATTAGAAGTCATTTTTACCATACGCTTCTCGTTTTCTGTATAAAAATCATATACTGTAGTTCCACCATCAAAAATGAAATTACTTGCCGTCATAGGATATATCTCTACATTTGTACTCCCTTCTTTTTGACTAAATAGTTGCTTGCCTTTTAATGTGATATGGCGAATTATACTGCCTTCAAACTCATAAGCGCCAACCCATTTTTTTAATTGATTTTCATTTAGAACTATCGCATCTTCTTTATTTGGAAAAGGTTTTCCAATTACTAAAGCAGCAATTTTATTAGCGATAGCATCAGGAGATTTGCAATCACAATTTGTAAGAACAGATACAAAAACATCTTCTTCTGGCATATAAATACCCATTGTGGCATACCCGAGAGTACTTCCGTTATGAGAAATACTTTTAGAACCTTGAATATTATTTGTATCTAACCCGTATCCATATGTAATATGTTCGCCGTTATTTAGTGTAGAACCATTAATGGCTTTTTCATAGCTTTTTCGAGTAATTAATTGATTTGTATTTAAGGCTTTTTGCCATTTATAAAGATCATCTATATTAGACATTAGCGCCCCAGCTGCGTAAGCTAATGTTAAACTTAAATACTCTGAATTTACATAATCATTGCCATTTTGTTGGTAACCTGAAGCTCTGTTTTTAATGATTTGTTTTGTTTTCCCGTAAGTGGATGAAGACATCTCTATTTTATCAAAAATATATTTTTCAATAAAACCTTCATACGATTGTCCAGATACAATTTCGATAATATGCCCTAATAATACATATCCTGAATTACTATATAAAAATCGCTCTCCAGGTCTGAAGTCCATAGGTTCGTTTTTAAACACATCAATAAGTTCAGTAGGTGACATATCTGTTCTTACTAACTTTATGAAATTTTCCATGCTGGTATAATCTTTAATTCCAGATGTATGATTTAACAAGTTATGGATGGTTATAGTAGCTCCTTGAGTTGGATAATCGGAGATGTATTTCGTAATGTTATCGGTTACTTTTAATTTTCCTTGCTCTTCGAGCATTAAAATAGCAATGGCAGTAAACTGTTTAGTGATAGAGCCAATTTCAAACACGTTTTCAGGTTTCATTTTCGTTTCTAGTTCTAGATTAGAAAGGCCAAAGGCTTTTCTGTATATGGTTTTACCGCCTTTGCCAACTAATACTGTTGCTCCAGATTCATTTGGTTTATAAACAGAATTGATATAGTTGTTTATTTGTGTTTCTAAGTTTTGTGAATGCCCAAAATAACATACAAAAAGGAATGAGATGATTGGTAATAGTGATTTCATAAAGAAATAATTAATGATTTTTTTGATTGAATTCATAGATTTTTTTAATTAATAATATAATTATACATTATATACAAAGACGCATTATTTTACGAGAAGGTTGCCTATGTTTATAAATAAAAAAAATCCACTTCAAAAGAAAGTGGATTTTTTTATTATGAGTAAATAAATGATTTATTTAATTCGTTTTGCTTCTTCAACTATTTTTCCATTTTCACGAATAATAAATTTAATAATATTGCCATCATCATTTTTTATAAATTCGAAAGTTAAAGGCGCTTGTTTATGAAAAAAGAGAGTCTCAGATTCAGGATAAATTTTAGCAATCATTTTACCAGCATTTATTTCAAGAGTATTGTCAACGATAGTTATATTAACAATTCCAGTATTTGGAGCTTTATATTCCCCTGTAAGTTTTAATAGTTCATTTTTAGATAATGTAATTTTATCTTTTGAAGTATTTTCAGAAATAGGTTGGTGATCATAACTTATTATACGAGACATCTTCCATCGATTTTCTTTTAATTGCCATATATGTGTAAACTTAGCTTTTTCAATAAGTTTTTCTTTTTCTCCATTTTCTGTTAAATAAAAAGTATGTTCTCCGGATATAATAGCTCCATAGTTGTTTAAAGGATATACATTTACTGAAGACTTAACTGCTTCTCTTCGTAAACGCATATTTTTATTGCCACAAAGACCATTTTTAACTGATGTCATTAATTTGGATAATGTAGTGATTAAACCTCCTTTATCGTGATAAAACTCTAAGTCGTCAGTTAAAAATGTTTTGAAATTTTCTAAATCACATGTATTGTAAGCTTTCCAGAATTGGTTATCCAATTCGAGAATTACTTTATTCAAATCTTCAGAATTATATTTGACATTAGTAGATTGTGCATTTAATTGATGCGAAGAAATAAAAATGCTTAGTATTAAGAAATAGATGAAGTGAAAATGTTTTGAATTCATTTGTCGTTTTTTAATTGATTTTTTATTTTGATATGACGACTTAGAACGATTTTGGGTTACAAAAAAACCACCTTGCTTTCACAAAATGGTTTTTAGCTTGAATTTCATTATTACTGTTTTTTTTGAGAAATACCTATTAAATTTCCTGCCACTGTACTTACCTCTTTTCCAGCACCAGATGTATTTGAAACAGTTACAACAACGGTTTTTCTACCTGGAATAATAAATAGCTGTGTTGAAGTTCCTGTTTGCGCACCATTGTGCCCATATATACTTCCTTCGTTAGGATGTTTTCCATAAAGAAAAAATCCAAATCCATAACTATTATTAACTTTCTCTAAGCTATGGTGTTCAGTCATCAATTTTATAGTATTCTCATTTACTAGTGTATTATTAAGTAATGCGTTTCCAAATTTTATAAGATCATTAACAGTAGAGTAAAAACCACCACCAGGAATACGATTACTTAGGTTATTAACTTTTGAACTTTTAAGTTTTTCTTTACGATCTCTTCGATATAAAGATGCTGTATTTTCTCTTTTGCTTTCTAATTTTTCTATACCAGTATTTGTCATATTAGCTTTATCCCAAATATGTTTTTGCATATAAGTTTCAAATGATAAACCAGATACTTTTTCTATTAAGAGACCTAAAACAACATAACCATAACTTGTGTAGTAATATTGCGTGCCAGGTTCAAAACGTAACTTACGATCTTTAAATACTTCATAAGCATCGAGTAACGATTCATAATTTACTTTGTTTTCAATTTCTTTTATATTTTTATAATCATCAATTCCTGAGGTATGTGTTAATATATGCTTTGTAGTAATTTTTATTTTTGCTTTCTGAATAAATTCAGATATATAAGTGTCAATAGGTAAATTAATGTCTATTAAATCTTGTTCAACCAATTGCATAACGGCTATGGCAGTCATAGATTTAGCAATTGATGCTGTTCGTACTTCAGTATCTGTTTTAAATTCTTTGCCTTTATCTTGATCTGCAAAACCTGCAGCTGATTTCCATAATATATCTCCATTAACAGAATAACCTGCAGATACTCCAACTACCTTTTTTTCTTTAACTAAATTTTCAATTAGAACATTAGAAGCTTCAGTTCTGCTTTGAGCAACTATATTTAATGTAAAGCAGATTAAGATGATTACAATTGGAATTGATTTTTTCATAATAGATATTATTTAATAGGAATCAAATCTACAGATGACCTCAATAAAAACCTCTATATTTATTGCGTTTGGGATAAAGTATATGTTTTTAGGGACGATTAAATTAGTTTCATTACAACAGCTCTATAATTTTTTGAAACAGGGATTTCTATTTCCGTAAGTTTTATACTATTAGAACCATTCCATTCTTTAAAATGAACTGGGTTAATTAAATGAGATCGATGTACTTTAAGTAAATCAGGAACATCATTTTGAGTATCTTTAAGTGTATTGCGTAATAATTTTTTATGCAATGTTCCTTTAATAAGATAACTGACTTCTATATAATTATCAGCACTCGATACACAGATTAAATCTTCAAATAAGATTTTTAAAATATCTAATTTATTACCACCTTTAAGTGTAATTACACTTGATTTTTTTGATGCTTTTTTATACAAAAACCATCTTGAGAAGATAAAAATTGGAAGTATAATTAAACAGATAGGAAGGTAAACTTCTAAACCAAAGGCCTTAAAGTCATAATTGCCGTTGACAATATCTGTTTTATAGTACAAGTATGATAGAAAAAATAATGCGATGTCATAAACTAAAATAAAAATAATTTCTAAAGAGATATTCCATATTTTATAGTGTTTAAAAAACCAATTTTGAATAAAGATTAACAATAAGTAAGTTCCAAAACAGAGAACACCATAAAATGGTAAGATTTTAAAACGATTGACAAAATTTAATTCCGAAGCATCAAAGGGTGCAATAAAAATAAGGAATGTCACCAGCCATAAACTAATTACCAAAGCAACTAGAGTATGATGCCTAAAAGAAGTATTAAGAGGTAACTTTCGCATTAATATTTAACGATTAAAAATCTAAGATAATTGAAATCGTAATAAACTCAAAAAAAACAAAAAACCACCTTGCTTTCGCAAAGTGGTTTATATATAAAATAAAAAGTAGGGACTTACTTAATCATCTCGTAACTACGCTTAATAAAATTAGTAAGCTCTTCTCCTTTTAATAATCCTTGAGATAAACGTGCTAAATCTAAACTTTGAGTAATCAAACGCTCTTGTTTCTTTTTAGTTTTAGTATTTAAAATTTCACTAACAAGAGCAGAATTTGTATTTACTACTAGATTGTACATTTCTGGCATATTACCCATGCCAAACATACCGCCACCACCGCCAGTTTGTTGCATTTCTTTCATACGACGCATAAATTCTGGTTGTGTGATCATAAATGGAGCAGCTTCGCTATCCATAGCATCTAATTGCACCATGAATTTTTCAGAAGGAATAACTTCTTTCAATAATTCATCTAAAGCCTTAGTTTGTTCTTCATCTAATTTAGAAATAGTAGTATCATCTTTCTTAATTAGCTTATCTATAGAATCAGCATCAACACGTGCAAAAGAAATCTTTTCTTTAGTGGTTTCAAGCTTTTGCATTAAATGCGATACTATAGGAGAATCTAATAATAATACTTCATAACCTTTTGCTTTAGCAGCTTCAATATAACTATGTTGCTCATCTTTATTTGAAGCATAAAGAATTACTAGTTTATCATCTTTATCTGTTTGATTTGCTTTAATTTTATTGTATAATTCTTCATAAGTATAATGCTTACCATCTACACTAGGGTATAAGGCAAAAGCATCTGCTTTTTCGAAGAACTTTTCTTCAGAAAGCATTCCGTACTCAATTACAATTTTGATATCATTCCATTTAACTTCAAAATCTTCACGATTGTTGTTGAATAATGATTTTAATTTATCGGCAACTTTACGTGTAATGTAAGATGAAATCTTTTTTACATTACCATCGGCTTGTAAATAACTACGTGATACGTTTAACGGAATATCTGGAGAATCAATAACACCTCGAAGCATTGTTAAGAATTCAGGAACAATGCCTTCTACATTATCTGTCACGAATACTTGATTTTGGTATAATTGAATTTTATCTTTTTGAATGTTTAAATCATTCGTCATCTTAGGGAAGTATAAAATCCCTGTTAAATTAAACGGATAATCTACATTTAAATGAATGTTGAACAAAGGTTCTTCAAATTGTGTTGGATACAATTCTCTGTAAAAGCCTTTATAATCATCTTCCTCTAAATCTGCTGGTTGTTTTGTCCAAGCTGGATCAGGATTATTGATAATATCATCAACAGTGATCTGACGATGAGGTTCAGTAGTTTCCTTTCCATCTTTATCTGTTGTAGTTTCTGGAGTATGCTCAGGGTCGTTAATTTCCTTAGTTCCGAATTTAATCGAAATAGGCATAAACTTATTATACTTTAAAAGTAATTCTCTAATACGTCTTTCTTCTAAAAATTCTGTAGAATCTTCAGCAATATGAAGAATTATTTCTGTTCCTCTATCTGTTTTATCAGATGCTTCTAATGTAAATTCAGGAGATCCATCGCAAGTCCAATGTGCTGCTGGTTCATCTTTATGAGATTTAGTAATGATTTCTACTTTTTCAGCTACCATAAAAGCAGAGTAAAATCCAAGCCCGAAATGACCAATTATACCCGAATCTTTAGCAGCATCTTTATACTGATCTAAAAATTCTTCGGCGCCAGAAAATGCTACTTGATTAATATATTTTTCAACCTCATCTGCAGTCATACCTAAACCTTGATCGATAATATGAAGCTTTTTTGCATCCTTATCGATCTTAATTTCAATTTGAGGGTTACCATATTCAGATTTAGATTCACCAATACTAGTTAAATGTTTTAACTTTAAAGTGGCATCTGTGGCATTACTTATAAGCTCACGTAAAAAGATTTCGTGATCACTATATAGGAATTTTTTAATTAGGGGAAAGATATTCTCTACCGAAACATTAATACTTCCTTTTGTCATAATATATATTGTTATGTTAAAAATTGTTTTTTGTGTAAGACAAAAAAAGTACCAATGACTAAAATGTGACAAACTGACACAATATTTCTGTTAAAAACAGGAGTTTTTAATCTATCGTTTTAGTAAAATGTATGTTTATTAAAAAAATGAGATTGATAAATTTGCACTATATTTAATAATTAAAAAGAATTTCTACTTCTGTAGGAAATTATAAAAGAGTTTTATGTACAATTCAAAAATAACTGGCCTTGGCTATTACGTTCCAGATAATATAATTACGAATGATGATTTATCCAAAATGATGGATACTAATGATGAATGGATACAAGAACGTACAGGAATAAAAGAGCGTAGATGGATTAAAGAGGGCACTGACGATACTTCTGCTGTTATGGGAGCTAAAGCTTCGCGTATAGCTATAGAACGTGCAGGATTAACAAAAGATGATATTGATTTTATCATATTTGCTACTTTGAGCCCAGATATGTATTTCCCAGGAGGAGGTGTTCAATTACAAGATATTTTAGAGATGCCAACTATTGGGGCTTTAGATGTTAGAAACCAATGCTCTGGATTTATATATTCGTTATCTGTTGCAGATCAGTTTATAAAAACTGGAATGTATAAAAATATACTTGTAGTAGGTGCAGAGTACCATTCAGGTGGATTAGATAAAACTACTAGAGGAAGAAATGTTTCTGTAATATTTGGAGATGGAGCAGGAGCAGCAATATTATCCAGAACAGAAGATAATACAAAAGGTATCTTATCATCGCATTTACATTCAGAAGGAAAACACGCAAAGGAATTAACTGTTGAAGGGCCTAGTATATGCAAATGGGTGCCAGAGATTCTGGAAGCTAACGATCCAGATGATACATCTTATTACCCTTATATGAATGGTACATTTGTTTTTAAACATGCTGTGGTTCGTTTTAGTGAAGCAATTATTGAAGGATTAAAAACAAATAACTTACAAGCTTCAGATATAGATATGTTAATTCCACATCAAGCTAATTTGAGAATTTCTCAATTTGTTCAGAAAAAATTTGGACTAAATGACGATCAGGTATTTAATAATATTCAGAAATATGGTAATACTACAGCAGCATCTGTAATTATCGCACTAACTGAGGCTTGGGAACAAAATAAAATTAAAGATGGTGATACAGTTGTATTAGCTGCTTTTGGAAGTGGATTTACATGGGGAAGTGTTATTATAAAATGGTAACGAATTACTATTAAATAGTATATCCTAATAAATAAAGAATTAAAAAAGCCTGAAACATAAGATTTGTTTCAGGCTTTTCAACTATTAACCAACATTAACACTTATTAAAAAATGCTTATACTAGTTAGACGTAATAATTTCCGTTTTATTATAAAATAGATTCAATTTTAACCATTTTTAACATATTTAAATAAATAAAGCTCGAAAATTTAAAGTTTTCGAGCTTTTGTGGTTTGTAATTTTTAAGAGAAATATATGTTTAGAAGACTAATTCAAATTATATAGAAACTCGTTTTGTTTATTTTTACAACCAATTAGATGATGGTGTTTTTAATTAACTACATTGAATTGATTTTTAGTAATTAATATTGATTTAAAGATTAATAAAAAATGTAAACCCAAAATAATGTTACTTTGGGTTTACTGATTAACAGCCAAACATTAACACTAACCATCAATTGTAAATGTTAACTATTAATTTTTATTTAAAAAATACTCCCCCCATCTTTTTCATCTTTATCTCTTTGTTTTCTAGATTTAGCTCTGTATTTACCACCTCCAAACCTATAGAGAATACTTGCAGATACAGTTCTAAATTCAGGACTAACATCTGCAGTTTGTAAGAATGGGCGTTCTCCAAGAATTGAAATTTCTTGGGTACCTAAGACATCATTAAAGTTTAAACTAAAGGTTCCATTAGGAATAAAGTTATAACGCATTCCTAAATTAAGAAAATAAATAGGATCTGTTTCAAATTGTAAGCCTCTATCTTTTCCACGATATAAACCGAAAGCAGTAAATGTTAACTTTTTATTGACTCTAAAGTTATTAAAAACTCTAAAATTCCAAATCACATTATCTACTTCTACTTCTTCAAGGCGAATATCGTCCATTGTTGGGTTGATGATACTAGCATCTAATACTTCTGAAAAACTTCTTTGCGTTTGTGAATATAAATCGAAACTTGCATTTAGACTCCACCATTTAACTGGTCGATAATTACTGGACAATTCTATTCCATATGCTGTAGTATTATCAAAATTATCAAAAGTTAAAATAATTCTTCCCGAATCTAGATCTGAATCATCTACTCTAACAGCTTGATTAATTTCATCTTCAATTACTCTAAAAAATGTGCCAGCTGTTAAACTTCCTTTTTTCAATTTTCTAGTATAATTCACTTCAATAGAGTTTGTGAATTGTGGTTGTAAATTTTGATTCCCAAATTGAGAAACTAAGGGAGTATTAAATTCAGGAATAGGGTTCACTTGTCCAACACCAGGGCGATCAACTCTCCTGCTATAACTTAATTGGTAAGAATTTTTCTCAGAAGGATTATACGTGAAAAATGCAGATGGATATAATTGGACGTAATCATTTTCAAAAGGGAATAAAGTTGTGACATTTGCATCTAAATCTGTATCAATAGCTAATGCATCAACATTTACACTTTCAGCTCGTAAGCCTAACTGGTATGACCATTTTTCTAATTGTTTGCCATAAGTTACATAAGCAGAAAAAATATCTCTACTGTAATCATAATCTGTTGCTGATGGAATAAATTCTCCCATTGAGTTTCGTATTCTGGCATCAGAATTATAAAGTAAACGAGTATCAAATAATCGTGCTTGTAAACCTAATTCTAGTTTTGTATTTTCAGATAGTGGATTAACATAATCTAAATTTATAGTAGTTCTGTCTCGTTCTGTATCAGTAAATTCTAAAAAGTTAGGCCTTGCATTTGGCCCAGAAAATAAATTGTTAGTTTCTATGTCATTATTAAATGTATTATAATCTACTTCCAACTCAATATTATGACCTTCTTTGGCAAAATCTAATTTATAATCAAAATTGTATTGAGAGGAATGATTTTCATTTATACTATTAATTTCTTGGTCTTGATCGTTAGATGGATTTGTAATAAAATCAAGATTTGTTAAAATTAGATTATCGCCTTCAAAAATATTTTGATTGGTGAAAAAAGAAAGAGTATTCTTCTCATTTAAATATAAGTCTACCCCAACTTTAAATAAATGTGAATCCCGATCATCTAAAATATCTATGGTTTGCAAAGAATTATTTACTATTTGCGCAATATTTACATCAGTTTGATTTTTAGATAAGTTATTCCCATAATTACCATACAAATTAAATTTCCCATTTCTATAATTCATATCAATAGAGCTATTAAACTTAGGTTCTCTTTGGTATCTTAATCCAACATTTAAATTACCATTAAACCCAATATTGACATTCTTTTTTAAAACAATATTAATTAACCCACTTAAACCTTCGGGATTGTATTTAGCAGAAGGATTTGTAATTAATTCAATTTGTTTTATTGAGTTAGAAGGTAACTGTCTAAGCAATTGTGCAGCTGGAATATTTGATAATTTTCCGTCTACCATTACTTGTACATTTTGATTTCCTCTTAGTGAAATATTTCCTGTTTGTTGATCTACATTCACTGATGGTATAGCTATCATTATATCAGACGCAGTACCACTTGCTGCTAAATCCTTGCCAATGGTAATAACTTTTCGATCTACCTTTTGTTGAATTGTAGATACTTCGGCGGTTACAGTAACTTCATCTAGAGCAGAAGCACTTTCTTCCAACATAATTCTCCCTAAATCTATCTTGTAATTGCCTTTAGCAATTGTGACTTCTTTAGTTACAGATTTATAACCAATATATTGAGCTGTAACGGTAAACTTTCCTTCTGGAATCTTATCAATTTTAAATGTTCCATTTTCTTGAGTTATTCCACCAGTTACAACATCACCTTCTAAGCTCTTGACAATAACATTCACATAGGGCATAGGCTCATTAAGAGCTGCATCGATAATTACTCCAGAAATAACCCCGTCTTTAAGTTCTTTATTTTCTGTTGCTTGTATGCTTAATGAGGTAAGTAAAAATAAAGCACACCACAGAGTGATTTGTTTTTTCATTGATTCGTTTTTTGATTGATTGATTTACTATTATTGATTAATAGTGAGACTGTCAATTCATAAAAATGTTACTCCTTTTTATGATGTTAACATTATTTTAACAAAATAATGTTTTTAAATAACTAAAAAATAAAAGCCCGAAGGATTGAAACTTCGGGCTCTCTTATTAATAACCGCGCATTAACACTAACCATCAATTATTTCTGCTGGCTATTAAAATCTTTATGAGATGTTAAAATGATTTAATCTAAAAGAAATACTTAAGATTTTCATTGAATAAATTTGTTTTTTGATTGATTGATTTACTTTTATACTTTAAAGACTGCAAGATTATAAATGTGTTACTCTTTTTTATAAACTTAACATGATTTTAACAATATGAGTAAAAAAACTTTAATTATTGGAGCTTCATTAAAAGCTTATAGATATTCTAACCTTGCAATTCATAAATTATTGTCTAAAGAACATTCTGTAGTAGCAATTGGATTAAGAGAAGGGCAAATAGCTGGTGTAGATATCATTAAACAAAAAAAGAATTTTAAAGATATTGATACTGTAACCTTGTACATTAGGCCTCAACATCAATTGGAGTATTATGACTATATTATTTCTTTAAAACCTAAACGTGTTATATTCAATCCTGGAACAGAAAATCCTGAATTTTATAAACTTCTCATTGAGCATAAAATTATTGCAGAAGTATCTTGTACATTAGTATTACTTTCGACGAATCAATATTAATCCAATAAAAGTAATCAAACCATTTATAGGTAATAATTCATAACCTACTTTGTAACCTCCTATATATTGAGGAGGAATATTTGCGATGGTGATAATAATAAGTACAGAGCAAAGTGCTACTACCCAAACCAGCTTGTCTTTAACTTTATGTTTTGTGAAAATTCCAAATGCAAACAATCCAAGTAAAGGGCCATAAGTATAGGTAGCAACGGTAAGTAAGCTATCAATTACATTTCGATCTAAAATGTGTTTAAAGATAATAATAACAACAACTAGCAATATACTCATTGCAATATGTATTCGTTTTCGAATTCTCTTTTGATCAGCTTCAGGTTTTTTTTCAATGTTTAAAAAATCAATACAGTAAGAAGTTGTTAAAGAAGTTAAAGCGCTATCTGCACTACTGTAAGCAGCAGCTATTAAGCCTAACATAAATGTTATGGCTAGTGTAATACTTAATCCGCTATTAAGTGCAATTTCAGGGAATAATAAATCGGTTTTTGCCTGCCCATCCATTAAAGGAGTAGCAATATTAAATTTTTGAGCATATATAAACAAGAGTGCTCCTAAAAGTAAGAATACAAAATTCACAACTACCAACACCAAACTAAAAGATACCATATTTTTCTGCGCATCTTTAAGTGTTTTGCAAGTCAAGTTCTTTTGCATCATATCTTGATCTAATCCAGTCATGCATACAGCAATAAATAAACCACCTAAAAACGATTTTATAAAATGGTTTTTTTCAAGAAAACTATCTAAAAAAACGATTTTATTATACTCTTTTAGTTCATCAGAAGCTAAGAATTCAGAGAAACTCCAACCTAGTTTATCATTAATATAATATATTGATAAACCAACAGCAATAAGCATAAATAAGGTTTGCAAGGTATCTGTCCAAACAATTGTTTTAATCCCCCCTTTAAATGTATATAACCAGATTAATGTAATCGAGATAATAACAGTAATTTCAAAGGGAACATTCCAGGCATCAAATACAAATTGTTGTAAAACAATAGCGACTAAAAATAATCGAAAAGAAGCTCCTAATACACGAGAAATGAAAAAGAAAAACGCACCTGTTTTATGACTCACCACTCCAAAGCGTTCTTCTAAATATTCGTAAATAGAAGTTACATTGTATTTATAATATACAGGCATTAATACATAAGCGATTATAAAATAACCTACTAAGTAGCCTATAACTACCTGCATGTAACTAAATTGAGCTCCTTCTACCCAACCAGGAACAGATATAAATGTAACACCAGATAAGGATGTGCCTATCATTCCAAAAGCAACTAAAAACCAAGGTGATTTCTTGCCAGCTTTAAAAAAATCTGCATTACTATCATTTTTTCCTGTAAAATAGGAGATGAGTATAAGCACACCAAAATAAGCAGCTATAAGTAAAAGGATTTGAGTTGCAGTCATATGTAAAAGATTCTACTGCCAAAATACAAATTACATTGGGATAAGAATAATTCTTAAATCAAAAATTGTAAATTCGCAGCTATGGAATTTTCTTCAAAACTTCTTGAAAATGCAGTAAATGAAGTGTCGCAATTACCAGGTATAGGTAAGCGTACAGCATTGCGTTTAGTGTTGCATTTATTAAAGCAACCTGAATCGCAAACGTTACATTTATCACAGGCATTGTCTGCTATGAGAGAAGATATTAAATTTTGTAAGAGCTGTCATAATATTAGCGATGTAGATCTTTGTGAGATTTGCTCAAATAAATTTAGAAATGAAGAAGTGGTTTGTGTTGTCGAAGATATTCGTGATGTGATGGCTATCGAAAGCACAAGCTCATTTAAAGGATTATATCATGTATTAGGAGGCAAGATATCGCCTATAGATGGTATAGGACCTCACGATTTAACTATAACTTCTTTGGTTGATAAAGTTAAACAAGGACGCATAAAAGAACTTATTTTTGCATTGAGCTCTACTATGGAAGGAGATACCACTAACTTCTATATTTATAAACAAATTAAGGATTATAATATAGTTACGTCTACAATAGCCAGAGGAATATCTGTAGGAGATGAGTTAGAATATGCAGATGAGGTTACTTTAGGCCGAAGTATTTTAAATAGAATTCCTTTTGAATCTTCTTTAAAAATGTAATCAAAGTTTGGAACTTTCTGTTGTTATATTAAATTATAATGTTCGTTATTTTTTAGAACTCTGTATAAAAAGTGTGCAAGCAGCTATTGCAGATATTGATGCAGAAATTATTGTAATAGATAATAACTCTTCTGATAAAAGTTGCGAAATGATAATGCAGCTATTTCCAGAAGTACACTTAATTAAAAATACAGAAAACTTAGGCTTTTCAAAAGCCAATAACTTAGCTGTTAAAAAAGCTAAAGGTAAATATGTTTGTATTTTAAACCCAGATACAGTAGTTACTGAAAATACGTTTAAAACACTTTTAGAATTCGCAAACTCTAAAAATAATTTAGGAGTTGTTGGCTGTAAGCTTATAGATGGTTCTGGTAAGCTTTTACCTGAGAGCAAACGTAATATCCCGTATGTAAGCGCGGCAGTTTTTAAGCTTTTAGGAAATACAAAACGTTATTATGCATCACATTTATCTGAAAATAGAGTAGGAAAAGTAGATGTACTTGTAGGTGCATTTATGCTGATGAAACGTAAGTTATATGATGAATTAGGAGGGTTTGATGAAGATTATTTTATGTATGGAGAAGATATTGATTTATCTTATAGAGTATTA
The DNA here is from genome assembly GCA_003443635.1 of Flavobacteriaceae bacterium. NCBI lineage: Bacteria > Pseudomonadati > Bacteroidota > Flavobacteriia > Flavobacteriales > Flavobacteriaceae > Flavobacteriaceae bacterium. The sequence goes on from CP031964.1 coordinate 1,356,224, forward strand.
AAATCAGGAAAAGATAACTATTACTATGGAGAAGAAACTATTATTCATTACAAAGGAGAAAGTACATTAAAAGATAAAAATTATGCAAAGCAATTTTTTGGAGCGATGCAGATTTTTTATAAAAAACATTTTAAGAAAAACTTGATTTTCGATAGCTTAGTTTGGCTGGGAATTCGTTTGGCATATTTAATGCGTGAGGAGCAAGAATCAAAAGATCAAACTATTTCAAAATATTATTTTGTGTCTGATAGGCAAAATAAAAAACTAGAAGATAAATTAGATAAAAAATTAATTTTACAATCAAAACTAAATAGTTTTGAAGATAATACCGAAATTATTTTTGATGCTAATTATTTGAAATATCAACAGATAGTTGAAAAGATATTGGAAATTAGTGAAATTGATAAAGCAATAACATATAAAATCTTACCTAATAATTCGAATTTTATAATAGGAAGTGATCAAAAATTTAGTCAAGGAACGAAGATTATTTTTGAGTAATTAATTGATGAACCTGCAAAGAATTATGCGATTTTTTATTAATTTTGCAAATGTAAACCAGAAAATAGCTTTATAAATAGAGATATGGCAAAATTTGAACTTAAATTGCCCAAAATGGGTGAAAGTGTTGCTGAAGCGACAATTACAGCTTGGTTAAAAGAAGTAGGAGATGCTATTGAAGCAGATGAGGCAGTATTAGAAATAGCTACAGATAAGGTAGATAGTGAAGTTCCTAGTGAAGTTGATGGTGTTTTAGTTGAAAAACTTTTTAATGTAGACGATGTTGTTCAAGTAGGACAAACGATTGCAATTATAGAAACAGAAGGAGAAGGTTCAGTAGATGTATCTGTACCAAAAACAGAGTCAGTTAAAGTAGAAGCTCCAGATAAAGCAGTTGAAGAAGTAGCGCAAACTGTAGTTGCTGCGCAAGCTACCGTTGTAACAGAAATAAGTTCTAACGGAGATCGTTTTTATTCTCCTTTAGTAAAAAATATAGCTAAGCAAGAAGGTATTGCTCAAGCTGAACTAGATGCTATACCAGGCACAGGAAAAGAAGGACGTGTAACGAAAGCAGATATTTTATCTTATATAGAGACAAGAGGAAATCAAACTGTACAGCAGACGGTAGTTAAAGTTACAACTCCAGCTCAAACAAGTGTTGTTTCTGCACCAATTGTTAGCAATGGAGAAGATGAAATTATTGAAATGACCAGAATGGGCAAACTTATTGCTAAACACATGGTCGATTCTGTACAGACATCTGCACACGTACAATCGTTTATTGAAGCAGATGTTACTAATATCTGGAACTGGCGTAAAAAAGTAAAAGATGCATTTAAAGCCAGAGAAGGTGAGAACTTAACGTTTACACCTATTTTTATGGAAGCGGTTGCTAAAGCATTACGCGACTTTCCGATGATGAATATTGCTGTACAAGGTGATAGTATTATTAAAAAGAAAAATATTAATCTGGGGATGGCAGCAGCTTTACCAGATGGGAATTTAATTGTACCTGTAATTAAAAATGCAGATCAATTAAATTTAATCGGAATGACTAAGCAGGTTAACGATCTTGCTAATCGCGCTAGAACAAATAAATTAAAACCAGACGATATTCAAGAAGGTACATATACAGTAACAAACGTAGGTACATTTGGTAGTATTATGGGAACCCCTATAATTAACCAGCCGCAAGTAGGTATTTTGGCACTCGGAGCCATTCGTAAAACACCTGCGGTGATTGAAACCCCGGAAGGCGATTTTATAGGTATTCGTTATAAAATGTACTTATCACATTCTTACGACCACCGTGTAGTTAATGGTGCTTTAGGTGGGCAGTTTGTAAAAGCTGTAAAAGATTACCTTGAAGCTTGGGATGTAAATACCGAAATATAATTCCTGAATAAAAAGGAATCTGATTAAATATAAAAAAGCATTTACTTTAATAAGTAGATGCTTTTTTAGTAAGTTATTTTTAGAGTGTTTGCTTACACATATTATTATAACCCCATCCAAGAGTTAAATGATGCTGTATTATTCTGACTCGTTTTCAATATGTGAGACTTTATATGAATAGCAACGGTATTTTTAGTGTAGCGATTTATTTTCTCAACATAATCTCTGTTTATCAATTCACTCCTGTTAATTTTGAAGAATTTCATTGGGTTGAGTATTTCTTGTATTTCTTTGAGAGTCGTTTGATTTAATAGGTGCTTTTTATTAGCTGAGTCATACGCAAAAATGACACCATAATCTGATTGAATAAAGACAACATCTTCCACTTTTAAAAAGTAAATACCACTATTGGATTTCACTGAAATATATTCCTTATACACAGGTTTTAGATCTAATTTACTCTGGTAATAGGCATCTAGTTTTTTAAAGATATTATTGTGATTAATTTCCATTTTGTTTTTCAGAGAAGTGTATTTATTCCAGGCTTTTTCAAAACGATTATAAGAATAAGGTTTCAGCAGGTATTCAATACCACTCGTTTCAAATGCATTCATCCAAAATTGGTCATAAGCAGTAACAAAAATGATAGGAAAATTAATTGTTATTTGGTTATATACATCAAAAACATTCCCATCTCTTAATTCAATATCCGAGAAAATTAAATCGATATCGGGAGATGTTTGAAAAAATGATTGGGTTTCATCAACAGTTTCAATTTCTTTTATGATTTCAATAGGCTCTCCTATTTTTCCCAGGTAATTTTTAAGCTTCTTTCTCGCTGGAGCTTCGTCTTCTATAATTACTACTTTAATCATTGTTATTCATTTTAATAAGAGGTAAGGTGACAGCAAAATTAGCTTCAGATTCCTGAATAGTAATAGGATTATTCGTTAATAGTTGAAATTGTTCACTTAGGTTTTTTAAGGCCACTCCATTACCCTTTTTCTTTCTGCTTTGTACAATTTTATTATTACTAACTTTTATTCCATTTTCGAATGTTATATGAATGATTACAGGACCTTGAATTGTCCCTAGATTATGTACAATAGCATTCTCTACCAATACTTGAAGACAAAATGGAGGAACTATAGTAGTTGAGGTGTTAATACTATCCGTTACAATTAATTTGTAATACCCTTGATATTTTTTCTCCATTAATTCAAAATAGTTTTGAGTAAATGTTAGCTCTTCTTGAATAGCGATGAGCTCTTTTTCGGAACTTTGCAAAGCGTAACGATATAGTTCTGAAAAATGACTTAAAAAATCGGATGCCTTATCTTGATCTTCTTCAATTAACTGATCTAATATGTTTAAATTATTAAAAAGGAAATGTGGGTTTAACTGAGCTTTGAGCTGTTGTATTTTACTTTTAGAATTGCTTATTTCATATTCATCTAACCTTTTTCTATAGTTCCTGTTTTCTTTTGAGTATAAATAGGCTAAAGAAATACCACCAAAAATTAAAAAATCAATAGTTTGACTAAAAATTCGATAAGTTATTTGATATGAAGAATTAAAGTTTCTAGCTACTGTATTAAAAGAAACAGAAACAAGAACTCCGAATAGATTTTTAATAAGTAAATAGCTGACAAAACTTATTCCGAAAATTTTTAGATATGTCCATACAGATGGCGTTTTATTTATAACCCTTTTTTCATTCTTTCTTTTAATAAAATTGGTAAATATAAAGATGAGGAATCCATCTATAAAAACCCAAAAAGGAGCATCTGGATGAAAAACAAAATTACTCCACGATGTTGCAAATCCAATGTTATTTTTAAGTGTTAATACCCAACTAAAAACAAACAAGAAAATGATGATGACTTGATTTTCTTTTAGAAATTGAATGGTGTTTTTCATAATAAAAAGAGGTAAATATATAGAATTTGCTATAGAATTTGCGATGAAGATTTTTAATAAAACTCCACCGCAAATTTTTAATTTTATTTTTTTTCAGGCCAGGAACTGATTATATTTCCTTTTTCATCATACGCTATAAGTTTAACATTGTTTTCTTTATCTATAATAAACTTAGCTCTTGGCCTTCCGCTGTCGTCGTACAAGAATAAGCCATTTTGTTTTCCGGCTGTCTGCCCAAGAGCAACTCTTGGTACTTCTCCTATAAGCCCTTTTTTTCTATATTCTTCATATTTTTTATATCGTTCTTTTCTGTCTGTTATTGTTTTTAATTCCTTTGAAATCTTAGTCATACTTTCTTTAGTTTCTTTATCACCGCGGTCATTAAAAACAAGGTAACTAGATTTATTTCTTTTATCTCCAATTTTGCTGTCTGTAGTTATCAATTGCATAACCTGATCTCCATCGTATTGGTCATAAGTTAGAGAGAGGCCTGCGCTATGGCCGTTTTTTGTTTTGGCTCCATCATAAATAAACCCACCAGCTTCTTTTCCGTCTTCTGTAAAAAATAGCATTCCTGCACGTTTTTTACGCTCATGATAGATTCTGCCATTTATGCTATCTCCAGCGGTTGGAAAATGACTGGCATTAGTGATGACCATTTTTGTTGTACCATCATTTTCAACAATATTAATACGTTCCACATCAATGGTTCCAAATTTTTGATTGCCAGAATGTTTAAAGGCAACCGAAGTAAACATTAATAATCCTAAAACTGTAGTAATTGCAAATGTTCTTAAAAAAACAAGTTCTCTTTTTGTATTTTTCATAATAAATAGATTTAATAATTAATGATGACCCAAAACTATAGGGATCATCATGTTTAAAAAATCGGTTTCTGATGAATGCAGGAAAAATTAAACAGAACTAAGGAAGAACAGTGTAAAATGAGATAATAAGATAAATAGTTTATTAGTGTTGAAATAGTTTTTTTGATAACGGTCTTGTGTATGATGTTCATTGCCAGCTTTTGCTGGCAATGAACATCATACACGTTGTTGTAGCCAGTTTTTATTTTTTCAAACCTTCCAATATAAAATTCACTCCTGCTTTTGCATGTATCTTTGTTGTATTGAAAATTGGAATTTGTAAATCAATATCATTTATCATCAATGGAAATTCCGTACAGCCTAAAATGACACCCTCAGCTCCTTTTTCTGTAAATGATTGAATGATGTTAATAACATATTCTTTGGACTGAGTGATAATTTTTCCATAAGTCAATTCTTCTTGAATTATCCGATGTAATTCATTGATTTCTTTCTCCTTATTTGGAGTAAGTACCTCAACTCCATTATTTGATATTCTATTGGTAATAAAACTCTCTATCATAGAGTATTTTGTACCCAGGAAACAAACCTTCTTCATATTTTTTGATTTAATCTCCTTCGTTGTTGCATCTGCTATGTGTAATATTGGAGTATTAATTTCTTTTTCTACAATATCGTAAACTTTATGAGGAGTATTAGCACAAAACATTACCATATCAGCTCCTGCTTTTTCGAGGTTTTTTGCTGCGTTAATCAATATTTCAGCTATACCAATCCAATTGGATTCTCTTTGATATTGATGTATTAAAGATTGATTTAAAGTATATATAATCAAAGGCGGATTTGTGTTATCTCCAAAATAGTCATTAACGAGCTGATTAATATTTCGATAATATTCTATTGTTGAATGCCATGATGTCCCTCCGATTAATCCAAGTGGTCTCATTTTTTTTATTTTAATTGTTCACAACGGTTTCGTATAACCGTCAGTTACGGGTTAAGTTAGCGATTATTTTCAGTTTGACACTGACTTTGGCAATTCCGAGTGGATTCGGACGTAGTCGAATCTGCCGTAATTGCGATTATACATTGTTGTATACTGGCTTTTTTTTCAATAATTCAATTATTCTTGGTTGGATTACCCATATTCCAATTGGGAATACCCAAAAACCCATCATGTACCAAAGAGAAAATTCATGTTTGTTTCTTAATGTAACCATACATTTTGACAGAAAATAGATTGTATGAATTATTGAATACATTAAGATTAAATGTAAAGGAATAATAGCCCAAACTGTCCAACCGTAGTCTGAGATATTTTCATTAGTAATTTCATATCCACCAAAAGGGAAGACGATAATGAAATAAATAACTACAAATGCAATTTGATATTTAAATCGTTTTAAGTTTAATATAGATTTGTCTTCAAGTCTTTTATGAAGTTCTTCTCCAACGCGTAATGTCCAATACGTGAATAATCCACACCAAAGAATCATGTATAAAACTCCGATTTTTGTCTCCGCGAGAATAGCAAATAGCATTGCAGATAGAAATAAAGCCCAAGGTTTAATCGTCAATATTTTATCCAGTTTGTATTTCATTTCTGCTTGCATTAGCTAAAGAAAGCTATTAGACACTAATTCGTTATAGTCATTGTTGCACACCGTTTTTATTTTTCTGTTTGTTTTTTCAATTCGCCATTTGGATAATAATACTTCCAAGTTCCGCTTTTTTTTCCATTAGTATGTTCATTTTTCAAATATAAGTACCATTTATTCAGTTCGAAAGAGTATTTGTAATCCTTTGATTTGATAATAAATGTGATATGCCTATTAGAATTTTCAAACTCTTGTAAATCGTTTGCAGTTGTATTTAGCGCAAGAGTTTTTGAGTCAGATACAAGATTTCCATTTTTATCAAAGTATTTATTATCCATAACCGTTTCCCACGAGTCGTAAACACTCTCTGTTCTCGAACCATTTTTGTAATATCTAATATGTTTTCCAGTCAAGAAAGAATACTCCTTGCCATTATATTCGTAATAGGAAGTAGTTCCAGAATATTTTGGTTGTCCGTTCTTAAAATGGGTTTCAATTTTACTTGAATCAATGAGTTTTAAATTGTTCATTAATTCCAAATATTTATCACTATGCTGAGCATAAGAAAAGAATGGAATTAGAATCAGAATCTTGATTGTATGTTTAATGTTCATTCAAATGTTGTACGGTTTTGTGTATGATTAGTTGCGAAAAAGGATGCGAGTCATTTTCCGCCGTAGCCGAAAGATAGCAAATTAGCGTTGAATTCCGATTAGGAATTCAACCGCAATGAACTATAGCCAATGTTAGGTATAGTTGTTTTTTATTCAGAACAATATACATATCCGACTTGACCTCCTAAATATCCTTGTTCATTCGTTGATAGTCCAAGAAAATATTCAGCACTTAATCTTTCAGAAATTTTGTCAATGGTACATTCGCACAATTTTTCGCTATTTGGTCTTTTTGAGAGAGCATAATTACAAATGTCTAAAAATTGCTTTTTTTCACTTTCAGTCCAAGGAATATCGTTTTGACTTTTTATATAAATATCCCATAATTTAAAAGCATCTGGTCGTCCTTTGCTTTCAGCTTTCAGTTTACTCGCAACAGTTGAGTATTCCAAAAATGACGGACATAGTTCGTGAAGCTTTCTTGAAATATTTTCTTCTTTTTCAGAATCGTAATTCACGAGTTTAATTTGAACGGTTTTTATGTAAATCATTCGGTTACTTGGATAACTGTTGTTTTTAGAATATTGTTTTGAGAATTCATCGCATAGTTCTAAAGCAATTTCCTTGTCAGTTTTTGTGTCTTTTTGTTGAGCACAACTCAAGCTTGTTATTAAAAGAAAAAATATTAATGGGTGTTTCATATCAATTATACCTAACTTCTGTTTAAACCAAATATATTTAAAAACTTTGATTTAAAGTTGTATAGAGTAGTTAAAAGCAATCTTTATATACTGAACGTAATACTCTTGCTTGTTAGCTTTATTACAACTTTTATCTAAATATAGATGTTAAAGTGTAGTAACGAATAATTAAAAAACATTTTTTCAATTATTCTAGGAAATGATTCACGTTTCATAAAAGACACGTTTTTCTTTTTCCGCTTAAAGTAAGATTGCTTTTAATCAGTCAGTCACAATACTTCTTTATCAATTGCTCTGTCTTTTAGGTTAAATACTTTGCGATTTTATTATTAAACATAAATAAAAATACTTCTAACTTAATATAAATATACAAGCTACAGTAACTAAAAAGTAACCTACTAATGTACTAGAGCCTTCATACTCATTAGCGACTCTTTGACCAAAAAATAAAGCGACTATAGATAAGGCAGATAACTGAGCACCAATTAAACCTAAACTCGTACCGCCATTAATAATTAGTTGTAAAGCACCTATAGTTGTAAAAATACCAGCAGCTATTTCTAGTATCGTAATCACAGGCATAAGTAAACCCACAGTGTTTTTTAAAATGCTTTTAGCAAAGTGAGATTTAAAATATTCGTAATTTCCTTTGTAATTAAAAACTTTATCTAAGCCAGATTGGATAAAAAGAATAGCTAAAAATATTAAAATAATAAGTTGTAAAAAAGTTGTCGCATCTAGAAGGTTACTCATAATTATAGTTTTTGATAGTTATTAAATGTAGTCGTAATTTTTAATGAATATTTATTTATTGGTAAAATAAAATAGCTTTTAAAAATCGCTTAAGGCTATTAGGGTTATTCTATATATCTTTGCGCTCAAACAAAAACAAATGCAGCTTAATCTTACCAAACCTATTTGTTTCTTCGACTTAGAAACCACTGGGATTAATATTTCTAAAGACAGAATTGTTGAAATTTCAATATTAAAAGTATTTCCAAATGGTACAGAAGAAAGCAAAACATGGTTGGTAAATCCAGAAATGGAAATACCTGGAGAAGTGATTGCAATTCATGGCATTACTAATGAGAAAGTTGCAAACGAACCTACATTTAAAGATCTCGCAAAGGATATTCATCTTATGATTAAAGATTCTGATCTAGGAGGATTTAATTCAAACCGATTTGATATTCCGTTGTTAGCAGAAGAAATGCTTCGTGCTGAGGTAGATTTTGATATGAAAAATAGAGTTGCTGTAGATGTACAGACTATTTTTCATAAAATGGAACAACGCACCTTAAGTGCAGCATACAAATTTTATTGCGATAAAAATTTAGATGGTGCTCATAGCGCAGAAGCAGATACCAATGCAACTTACGAAGTCTTAAAAGCACAGGTTGAGAAATACGACGATTTAGAAAACAATACGAAGTTCTTGGCAGAATTTAGTTCTCGAAAAAAGTTTGCAGATTTTGCAGGGTTTATAGCGTTTAATAAAGATGGAGTAGAGTGTTTCTCGTTTGGAAAACACAAAGGAAAATTAGTTACAGATGTTTTAGAAAATGAGCCAGGATACTTTGGTTGGTTGCTAAATGCAGATTTTCCGCTATATACTAAAAAAGTACTAACAGCGATTAAGTTAAGAGCATTTAATAATAAACTAGGGTAATACCGATTAGATTAAAGAATAAATAAAATAAACAATTACTAGTGAAACTCATTTGCATAGGCCGTAATTATACAGAACATATTAAGGAGCTGGAAAACGAAAAACCTACAGACCCTATTATATTTATAAAACCCGATACAGCAATATTATTAAAAAAACAACCGTTTTTTATTCCGGATTTCTCTGATGATGTGCATCATGAGGTAGAAATTTTAGTAAAAATTAATAAAGTAGGTAAACATATCGATAAAAAATTTGCTCATAAATATTACGATGAGATAGGTTTAGGGATCGATTTTACAGCTAGAGACCTTCAAAGCAAATTAAAAGCAAAAGGGCATCCATGGGAAAAAGCAAAAGCTTTTGACGGAGCAGCAGTAGTAGGGAAATGGCTTTCAAAAAGTAATTTCGATAATGTAAACGATATTAATTTTAAGTTACTTAAAAATGATGAAGTCGTTCAGGATGGTAATACAAACTTAATGCTTTGGAAAATAGATGAATTAATCGAATATGTATCAAAATATTTTACATTAAAGATTGGAGACATTATCTTTACCGGCACTCCAGCAGGAGTTGGCAGAGTTGTAGCCAATGATAAATTAAAAGGATTTGTAGAAGAAAACGAAATGTTTTCAATAACAGTAAAATAAGTATGGAAGAATATTATAAGTTAGATAGAGTTCGTGAATTAGCAGATAATGACGAAGAATTTATCGAAACTTTAGCATTAACATTTTTAGAAGAAGTGCCAGAAGATGCAGCACTTTTAAAAATAGCTGTTGAAAATAAAGATTATAAAGCAGCATATCAATCTGCTCATAAAATGAAACCTACCATAGATTTATTTGAGCTAGGCATACTTTCAGATTTAATAGAAGTACAAGACTGGGGTAAGTTTGAGAAAATTGGAGAAGATATCTCTCAAAAGCTAGAGATCGTTTTAACGGCAGTTGAAAATGCTGTTAATGCGATAAAAGCCGATTTTAATATATAATGCAAGCCGAAATAATTACCATTGGTGATGAAATTCTTATTGGTCAGATCGTAGACTCTAATTCTGCATTTATTGGTAGAGAACTTAATAAAATTGGAGTTTCTGTTTACCAAATTACTTCTGTTCAGGACGATCAAACACATATTTTAAAAGCGCTTGAAGAAGCTGAAAATAATGTAGATATAATTATTGTAACAGGAGGACTAGGTCCAACCAAAGACGATATTACAAAAACGACATTAACCAAATATTTTGATGATACTTTAGTACAAAATGAAGTCGCATTAGAGAATATTAAATCTATTTGGAAACAATACAAAATACCACTTACCCAAGTTAATATAGACCAAGCACTAATACCCTCAAAAGCAGAAATGCTTTTAAATAAGTTTGGAAGTGCACCAGGTATATGGATTAATAAAAACGATAAAGTATTTATCTCGTTACCAGGAGTACCTTTTGAAATGAAGGCATTAATTACTGATGCGGTGATACCTAAATTAAGAGCAACTTATAAACTCCCTTTTATTTATCATAAAACCTTATTAGTTTATGGGATAGGAGAGAGTATGCTTGCAGAGAAAATCGCTAGTTGGGAAGATAATCTACCAAAATTTATAAAACTTGCCTATTTACCTAATTTGGGAAGCGTGCGTTTAAGATTATCTGCAAAAGGATTGAAAAAAGAAACAGTCTTAACAGAAATAGATGATCAATTAGAAAAACTAACGCCACTTTTAGAAGGCATATTTTTTAGTTTTGAAGAAAGCGAATCTGCTGAGGTTTTATTAGGGCAACAATTAACTCAACTTAAAAAAACAATAACCACTGCAGAAAGTTGTACAGGAGGCAAAATAGCAGAACGTATTACTGCAAATTCTGGTGCTTCTGCTTATTTTAAAGGAGGGCTAGTGACCTATGCAACACAATCTAAAATTGATGTGCTAAAAGTAGATGCCTCATTAATAGAAAAACATTCAGTAGTAAGTAAACAAGTGGCAGAAGCTATGGCTTTAAATGCGAAAGCATTGTTTAATACAGATTATGCTATTGCTACAACAGGAGAAGCAGGTCCAACAAAAGGAGATTCTAATGCAGAAGTAGGTACTGTTTTTATTGCATTAGCAACCCCAGAAAATGTTATCGTTAAAGAATTTAATTTAGGGCAGCCACGTTTTAAAGTTATTAATAAAGCAGTTAATAAAGCCTTTGAAATGTTGCAGAAAGAAATTTTAAAAAATTGACATATTTAATTTGCCAACTATTAAAGAATTTGTAAATTTGCACCTCGTTTAAAAATAACAACATTTTTTAAAGTTAGATATAATGTCAAGAGTTTGTGAACTTACAGGAAAAAAAGCGATGGTTGGTAACAACGTTTCGCATGCATTAAACAGAACTAAGCGTAAATTTAATGCAAACCTTATTAAAAAACGTTTCTACATTCCGGAAGAGGATAATTGGATAACTTTAAAAGTATCTACATCAGCATTAAAAACGATTAATAAAATTGGTATTTCTGCTGCGATTAAAGAAGCTAAATCTAAAGGATTTTTAAAATAAAAGCCTAATAGTTAAAGATAAGTACAATGGCAAAAAAAGGAAATAGAGTTCAAGTAATATTAGAATGTACAGAGCATAAAGCATCTGGACAACCAGGAACTTCTAGATATATTACAACTAAAAATAAAAAGAATACGCCAGACAGAATGGAGATTAAAAAATTTAATCCAATTCTTAAACGTATGACTGTTCATAAAGAAATTAAATAATTAGAAATTTTATAACCTATAAAGTTTAAAGTTTCAAATAACGCATAAGAATTATGGCAAAGAAATCAGTAGCATCATTACAAACAGGATCTAAAAGATTAACAAAAGCAATCAAGATGGTAAAATCACCAAAATCTGGAGCTTATATGTTTGTAGAATCGATAATGAGTCCAGACCAAGTAAACGACTTTCTTAATAAAAAATAGTCATACTTCGCACAAGATATTTAAAGCTGCTTTCTTATAGAGAGCAGCTTTTATTTTATATTTACGTCACATTTTTATGACAAATCTTCCGACTCATTAAATGGGCAAGAAAATTGTTATATAATTATGACGTTTTCAGGTTAATAAGCATGATGAAACTTTTTAAATTGAAGAGCGACAAAAGTTTAATAACACAATAAAACCAACGGCAACACAAATGAGTTTTTTTAAAAAGATATTCTCTTCAGAGAAAAAAGAAACACTAGATAAAGGTTTAGAAAAATCTAAATCCTCCTTTTTTTCGAAATTAAATAAAGCTGTAGCAGGTAAATCTAAAGTAGACGATGAAGTTTTAGATAACTTGGAAGAAGTTTTAGTTACAAGCGATGTAGGAGTAAATACAACACTTAAGGTAATAGATCGTATTGAAGATCGCGTTGCAAAAGATAAATATTTAGGAACTTCTGAACTTAATCAGATTTTACGAGAAGAGATTGCTGGACTTTTATCAGAAACTAATTCTGGTGAAGCTACAGAATTTTCAATCCCAAAAACAGGCACACCTCATGTTATTATGGTAGTGGGAGTTAATGGTGTTGGAAAAACAACTACTATTGGTAAATTAGCTTATCAGTTTAAAAAGCAAGGTTTAAATGTAGTCTTAGGCGCAGGAGATACCTTTAGAGCAGCTGCTATAGATCAATTACAAGTTTGGGCAGAACGTGTAGGAGTACCTATCGTTAAACAAGATATGGGAAGTGATCCAGCTTCGGTTGCTTTTGATGCTTTAGAATCTGGGGTGGCCCAAAATGCAGATGTTATTATTATAGATACAGCAGGGCGTCTTCATAATAAAGTAAATTTAATGAACGAGCTTACTAAAGTAAAGCGTGTGATGCAAAAAGTAATAGGTGATGCACCACATGATGTATTACTAGTGTTAGATGGTTCTACAGGGCAAAATGCTTTTGAGCAAGCAAAACAATTTACTGCAGCTACAGAAGTATCTTCATTAGCAGTTACTAAATTAGATGGAACAGCAAAAGGAGGTGTCGTAATAGGGATTAGTGATGAGTTTCAAATTCCAGTAAAATACATAGGTGTAGGTGAGGGTATAGAAGACCTTCAAGTATTTAATAAATATGAATTTGTAGATTCATTTTTCAAGTAAATTCTAACCTGAATAGATATTAAAAAGCTAGTTTATATTAATAAACTAGCTTTTTCTTTTAACAACAATATTTATTACTTTAGTCGGCTTAGTAATAAACCATATAATCCTTTTTAATTCAATCTAAAATGAAAAAACTAATTTTATTATTTCTTGTTGTATTTACAATTGTATCATGTAAAAAAGATACTAAACAAACTGAAGAAATACCAGAAGATGCTAAAATTGAAGCAAGTGATATTGAAGTTAAAGATTTTAGAGAATTTAAAGTATTAGATTCAAAATACATCACTTCAAGTGATGTCATGAAAACTGTTGAAAGTGACTTAAAAGGATTTACAGAAGAAGATTATAACCGTCTAAAAGGTTTAATTATAGACAAAGATATTCCAAGACTTCAAAATCATATTTTAACAGGAAGATTAACTTATGAAAACTTAACAAAATTCTATTTATACAGAATTAAAAAGTATGACAGAAATAATGAGTTATCATTAAACTCTATAATAGCTTTAAATCCAGATGCAATTAAAATAGCAAAGCAAAAAGATGCAGAACTTAAAGCATCTCCAAAAGAGATGAATCAATTAAAATATTCAGTTTTTGGGATGCCAATTTTATTAAAAGACAATATTAATACAGAGGGGATGATGACCACTGCTGGTGCTGCTGCTTTAGAAAATAATAATGTAGGAGACGCTTTTGTTGTAGAACGTTTAAAAGCTAATGGAGCTATTATTTTAGGGAAGGCTAATTTAAGTGAATGGGCTTATTTTTTCTGTGGTGATTGTCCAAGTGGTTATAGTGCCATAGGTGGACAAACGTTAAATCCATATGGGAGACGTATTTTTGATACAGGAGGTTCTAGCTCAGGAAGTGGTGTTTCTGCTACAGCTAATTTTGCTGTTGCGGCTATTGGTAGTGAAACAGCAGGTTCTATTTTGTCACCGGCAAGTAGTAACTCGGCAGTAGGCATAAAACCAACTATTGGTTTATTGAGTAGAGGAGGAGTTGTACCAATTTCTAGCACCTTAGATACTACTGGACCAATTACTAAAAATGTTATAGATAATGCGATCGTATTATCAGCGATGACCGGTAAAGATGCTAAAGACAGTGCATCGTTTACAAATCATGGAGACGGGTTTAATTATGCCAGCAATCTTGATCTAGATTTAAAAGGAAAACGTTTTGGAGCTATTAAAGGATTAATGACAGATACATTATATGTTAATGCAGTTAATAATTTAAAAGAGTTAGGTGCCGAAGTTATTGAAATAGAACAAGAACAAGTTGATCTTCCTGAATTTACAAGATTTCTAACTGCAGAGATGAAAATCGATCTACCTAGCTACTTTGAAAATTATGGAGATAAAAGCTTGAATCTTAAAAACGCAAAAGATGTGGTTACATTTAATAATCAGGATTCTTTAAAATCTGCACCTTATGGACAACGTTTATTTAAAGGTATTGTAGCAGAAACTGCAACAACTAAAGAGTTAGAAGCAATGAGAGATTTATTACGTACTAACGGACGTAAATTTTTTGATACACCAATGAATGCTCATAATTTAGATGGTGTATTATCTATTAATAATTTTCATGCTGGTTTTGCAGCAGTAGCTTTGTACCCTGCTATAACAGTACCTATGGGTTATAGAGATAATGGACAACCAAGAGGATTAACATTTATAGCTAAACCTAAAGAAGAGCTTAAATTATTGAGCTGGGCTAATGCATACGAACGCGCTTCAAAAATGAGAATTTCCCCAAAAAATTATAATTAAAACGTTAGATATAATAATTAAATCTTATTAAAAAATGCCATTTTAAGCTACCTTATAATGGCATTTTTTAGCTTTAAGATATATCCGTTATAAATAATTATACCAAACAAATTTAGGTTGTATCTTTGCAGCTCGATAAATTGAGGTATGCGAACAAAATCACTAAAAAAGAATAAGATTAACGTAGTAACACTAGGTTGTAGTAAAAATGTTTACGATAGTGAAGTGTTAATGGGACAGCTTAAAGCAAATAACAAAGAAGTTGTACATGAAGAAGAAGGTAATATTGTAGTGATAAATACTTGCGGATTTATTAATAATGCTAAAGAAGAAAGCGTTAATACCATTTTAGAATACGTTAAAAAGAAAGAAGAAGGAGATGTAGATAAAGTGTTTGTAACAGGATGTTTAAGCGAACGATATAAACCTGATTTGCAAAAAGAGATCCCAAATGTTGACCAATACTTTGGAACCACAGAGTTACCAGGTTTATTAAAAGTTTTAGGAGCAGACTATAAACACGAACTTATAGGAGAACGCTTAACAACAACTCCTAAAAACTACGCATATTTAAAAATCGCTGAAGGTTGTGATCGCCCATGTAGTTTTTGTGCTATTCCATTAATGCGAGGGAAACATAAATCGACCCCTATTGAAGAATTAGTAGTTGAAGCTGAAAAATTAGCGGCTAATGGAGTAAAAGAATTAATTCTGATAGCTCAGGATTTAACCTATTACGGATTAGATCTATACAAAAAACGAAACCTTGCCGAACTACTTGAAGCTTTAGTAAAAGTTGAAGGAATCGAATGGATTCGTTTACATTATGCGTTTCCGACAGGTTTCCCGATGGATGTGTTAGATGTTATGAATCGTGAACCTAAAATATGTAACTATTTAGATATTCCGCTACAGCATATTTCAGATTCTATATTAAAAAGTATGCGTCGTGGAACTACAAAGGAAAAAACTACTAAACTGCTTAAACAATTTAGAGCTACCGTTCCAGATATGACAATTAGAACGACTTTAATTGTTGGTTATCCAGGAGAAACAGAAGAAGATTATCAAACGCTTAAAAACTGGGTTCAAGATATGCGATTTGAACGTTTAGGGTGTTTTACCTATTCTCACGAAGAAAATACGCATGCATATAATTTAGAAGATGACGTGCCAAAAGAAGTGAAACAAGAACGTGCCAACGAGATTATGGAAATTCAATCTCAAATCTCTTGGGAACTTAATCAGCAAAAAATAGGGAAAGAGTTTAAAATAGTTATCGACCGTAAGGAAGGTGATTACTTTGTAGGGCGTACTGAATTTGATTCACCAGACGTAGATAATGAAGTTTTAATAAATGCTTCAGAAACTTACCTTAAAACGGGGGAATTTGCTAAAGTTAAAGTTACAGATGCATCAGATTTTGATTTGTATGCAGAAGTAATTTGATTAATCCTAAATATAGTTAACGAATCTTTGTTTACTTGCTATTTTTTATATAATTAAGGAGTAATTTAAAAATAACTACTGTAGAAGTTCCCATTAAGAGTAGTACGATACTGTTTTTGCTTTGGAAAAGGGTTTCTGTAAATAAATCAGTTACAACTAGAGCCAATAAGGTAATCCCAATAAACCATAACGAAATAAATACAATTAATTGTTTTCTTGAAGGATTGTTGATCCAGATGTTTTTTATTTCTTTCATAGCTTTAATAAAACTTTAATGCAACAGTAAGACGATTTTATATAATATTGTTACATTATTTTATAAAAATTCACAACGTTTTTTTAAACCACTCTATTATTTCATTATTCAGATTTTGATTAGCTTTTAAGATATGAGCGCCGTGCTGATTTCCTTCAGCAATAACTATTTTTCGTTCCCTAGAAGTTTTTGCATATAATTCTTCAGCCCATTTTTTGCGTAACCCACCTTGCTCATTTTTTGAAGCAATATGAAATGCATTTTTTAGTTTAATAGGTGCTTTATTACCACTTAAATTTTGTGCAGCAGAAGTTTTTGAAGATAGAGAAACTATAGATTTTACTCCATATTTGGAATCGGAAGCAGCTACACAAGCTAAATTAGCGCCTACTGAAGCTCCCATAATTCCAATACGTTTGGTATTAATACGCTTATCATTATGTAAAAAGTTAATTGCAGCTTGTAAATCTAATGGTGCTCTATTGGGGTTATTAAATAAGTCAAAAATGTCTCCTTTGTCTTTTGATGATTTACCATGTTGTCTGATATCATAAGCTAATATTGCGTATCCTTCTTTTATGAGTCTATCGGTTATAGATAAACCTAACCATTCTTGTTTTGAAGAACCACCTTGATGAATTAGTATAATAGCAGGGTAATTTTCAACTTTAGTTTGCGGTATTAAATAAGTAGCACTTATAGTTTGATTATCTTTTGTGTTAAAGTTTATTTCTGAAGTATTATTAACTTGTGCACCTAAGGCAATTAAAAATGTAATTGATAATATAAATGCAAGTGATATTTTACGAGTCATAAATTTATAATATTGAAAGTTATGTTTAAGTTTAAAATATAATTTCCAATATTAACGTAATAGATAATAATTCACTGTTAATTAAAGTTAAAGAGTGTTAATTGCTAGAAAATTGTTTTTCACAAAAGATCTTCCAAAATATATATTCCCCATTTGGCAGTTCGGGATTTTCTATCTTTCCTTCCCAATTAAAACCTTGATGAGTTATATTATAAAACGTAAGAACACTAGTAGCAGATTTCCCATTAGGTGTTTTAGTTTCTCGTTTTAAAACTATGTTTTCATCTTCTTTACGACCAGTCCATGTACTGGGTATAGCACTTAAATTAGGTGTGAAATAGCTCACGTACCACTGCTTATTTGTTTTGTCGTAAGAACGAATACTCGTAAAATATGAAGGATTATCTTTATTGCCAAACCACCCTTCATCCTGAACACCATTACCATTCATAATATACTTCCATCTCCATTTTAAAGATAAAGTATCTGCCCATTTTCCATCAGCTTGTCGAGAAACACTTTTGCAGTCACAAACACCAATTAGTTTGTCAAAATCATTAGTAGGAGCAATTTTACTTGTACTTAATCTACCATAAGGAAGGTTTTTTGAAGGTTCATCTTTAAACCAAGATTTTGGAAACGACTCGCTTTGCGAATATGTAAATAAGCTGCTTAATAAGAACATGATAAAATAATGATTTACTTTCATAATAACTGTTTGTTTAAGATTGTAAACTCAAAACAAAAGTATTTTTAGATTAAAGCTGTTAACTTTTAGAAGCAAGCTTTATTTTTTTGAAATTATTATGAATGAGCAGAAATAAAATCTGTAGGAGCACATTGTTCAAACTTTTTAAAAGCTTTATAAAAAGACACTCTATTGTTAAACCCAACCGAATAAGCAATCTGGTTAATATTTAAATCTTTATTTTTTTGAAGTAATAATGTTTTAGCATCATTAATACGATATTGATTAATATAATCGAAAAACGATAAGTGAAAATGTTCATTAATAACTTGAGACATGTGATGTCTAGGCAGATTAAGATGTTTTGCCAAACTGATTAATTTTAAATCGTTTTCTAAATATGGCTTTTCTTCAATCATTAACAACGCAAGTTGTTCTTTAAGTTCTAAAGACCTTGAATGTGGTAAGCCAGTTTTTTGATATTTAATAAATGGCAATACCTTTTGCATTGGAAGCCCATTAAAAACATCAGGCTGCATAACCCCGAAATAAGTTACAAATCCAATAAAAAAGATAATGATATAACCAATAAAATAATCATTCTGTGTAGTGATTAAATCAAGAGATAATAAAATAAAATAAGAGACGAAAGCTATCCAATAACCAAAAAATGACCCTATAAAAACCTTTAACCAAATCTTTTTATTAGTATTTAATATTGTATTGTTCTTTTTGAAAAGTAAAATTGTAGCAATACCATAAATAAGTAATTGTATAACAATTATCCAACTCAAGTATTTAGGAGTATAACCAAAATCTGACCAACTGCCATTAGTAACAACTGATAGTTTATTATCTGCATTTAAAATATATAATGGCCATCTGCCTATAAGTATAAATAGAAAAGGAATGAAATGTAAAGCATTAATGTATGTTAATGATTTTCCTTTTATAACACGCCTTATATATAAATAAAATAATGGACCATAAGACACCCAAGGAAAATAAACTGTATAAAATAAGTGAATATAAGTTTTGGTATACATTAACTCAGACCAATAAAAACAGTTAGAAATAATATTATACGAAAACAATAATAAATAAACACCAAGCAGTTTGTTTGCGATGTTATCACCTTTCTTTTTTATAAAGAAAAAACCAGACATCAGTAGCCCTAAAAAGGAAAAGAATAAGAAGATGATTTCAAAAAAGTTCATAGCTAAATTTAAGAATACAAATTTAAAAGATATCCTTTTTTAGATGTAAACCTTTGTAAGCAAAACAAATTAAGCTTGAAAAAAATACGATTTATTGTAGAATTTTATTTTTAAAATAATAACCCTTCTCCTGAAGTTATATTTGTTTAGTCGTTGATTAATTCTACTAATTTTTTTAAAGGTTTAGGTGTAACTCCATATTCAAAACTTACACGATAAGATTTTGTTTTCGTTTTTATATCTACCCAACTTTCTCCACCGTCAGCACAATCTGGGCATCCTAAACGATTATCTAAGGCATAAAAATCAGAAAGATTAATTGAGTTCGTTAGTGATTCCCATTTGGTGTATTCTATTTTTTTTAATTCTGTTGCTGTTGGATTATTTATGGTATCTCTCCAAGCTTTTTTAATATTAATCTCTGATTTTTTATTATAAATAACTTCCGAATAGCAATACCCTTCACACATTCCAAATTGAGAACCGTAGCGTATTTCTGTAATTGTAATATCAGGTTGCTTATTACAAGACTGTAACAGAAAAAATAGTATAATAAAATGATTTAAAAATATAGTCTTCATGATTAGAATCCATCATATTTTTAATAAATAATATTAGATCTAGAATTGAAAAAAATAATGACTCCGATGAAATATGTTTGTTATTAAACTACAACTCAAACGCATTACTATTTACAAAGAAGATCGCATTTACTAAAAATAACTTACTATTTTGCCAAAAACCTCTAAATACAGGATCTTCTACCATATAAACTAGACTACCTGATCCCATACGCTCCTCTCCATAAACTAATGAGTTACTTAACTTTTTTATAGCTTCACTACCAGCAAATCCAGACATGCGAGTTGGTGTTTCACCTATATGTGCGACATTAAAACCTCTGTCCATTAAGCTATATGATGTGCCACCTTGCTTTAAAGAAAAATAAGTGTCAGAATATCCAAACCCTAGCGGATGAGTATGATCTACTTTTGTTTTAAATATAGCACCAGTAATTAAGTTTCTTGCACCTTCACGTTCACGATCTGCATAAGCAATAAGCTTATTAGGTTCTTTATCTTCAGATTCATTATATTTTAAATTAAATCCTTTTTTTCCTGCAAAAGCATTAAGCGCACGATCAATAGCAATTACTTTTCCACCTTTACGAATCCAGGTTTGTAACTCTTTCATAGCATCTTCATCTAAGATGTTATTATAGAAACCACTTGGCATGATTAGTATATTATATTTAGAAAGCTCTACAAAATTTAAATGCTCTGTATTTATAGAAGTTACAGGATAATGTAATTGTTGTTCAAAGAAATGCCATAATGCTCCGTAATTTAATGATGAGGTTCCATCTCCAGATAAAATGGCTATTTTTTGTTTATTCACTAATTTTATATCAGGTGACCCTAAATCTGGCCCGCTTTTAGAAAATCCAGTCGAAACTATATTTAATTCACGATTAAATTTGTTTGCTTTTTTTAATAGAATATCATCAAGATTGCTTATTTTTTTATTATCACCACGTACAATAATTAAAGATCCTCTGTTAAAAGTTTTTCCAGCAGTATTTAATGGTTTTTCTGTAAAACGTACTTTAATATTTTGTTTTAATAAATCTGCCAGAAATTCTGCATCTTTTAAACTATTCCATTTTACAATATAAGCTGTAGCATTTGTATTTTTAGAATTTGAAATAGTTTTTGATGTTGATGTATTTGACGTAATTAATTTTGTGCTTGCAATAGCATTTAAACCATAAGCATAAGGAATACTCCAAGCAGTAATGTCATAAGTTAAAGAATCGCTAAGCTTTGCATCTGGCTCAAATAATACTTTAATCATTTTTCCTTTTGGTTGATTTGTGCTTACTATCAGATCGTTAGATGTAGTGGTTATACTTCCTTGAGTATTTGTTGCATAACTTAACCCTGTTACTTTACCATTTGAAGGACTACCATAAATAATTTCATGTTGATCTAATAAATTTTTAAGACTTTCAATATTATCTGCATTCCCCTGTAATACATAACTTTTATATTTTAATGATGAATTATTAAAAAACTTCTTGAACTCAGCATTTAATTGTACGGCATTTTTTGAAGAAATTTCAACAGTAGATAAACCTGTAGTTGTATGATGTGTTAAGCGATCAACTAATGTTAAAACATCTCCTTCGTCATTTAAAACACCAAGACCTCCACGACCATGACCTCCTTGCTCATATGTCATCCCAATAGCTCCCATGTAAGTTGGGTAAGTATCTCCATAACTAGGATAGAATAAATCAAAACGTTCGCGAGTAAAATAAAGCCATCCATTTGAGTCAAAATATTTAGCATGATTTTGCCCTATTTGTGTTTGAAAATCACGTTGCCAATCACTAATTACTTCATGAAAAGGTTCCGCAGCTGGTGCAAAATAATAAGGTTCATTAATTCCTTGTTCATGAAAATCGACATGAATATGTGGCATCCATTTATTATATATTTTTAATCGAGAAGCAGATTCTGTTTGTGTCGCCCAAGCCCAATCACGATTTAAATCGAACAAATAATGATTAGGTCTTCCTCCAGGCCAAGGCTCATTATGTTCACTTGCTTGTTGATCAATATCATAAGGCATACTTGCGGTTTCGTTAAACCAGTTAGCATAACGATCACGTCCGTCTGGATTAATACATGGGTCAATAATTACAACAGTATTTTTCAGCCATTCTTGCTTTTCTGTAAGTAAAGTATAAATCGTTTTCATAGCTGCTTCTGTACTCGATGCTTCGTTTCCGTGAACATTATAACTCAGCCAAACAATAGCTATATCTGTTGCAGAAGGTTCACCATCTATAATACCAGCATTTTTTAAATTGTTCTCACGTATAGTTTCTAAGTTTTTTAAGTTTTCTTCAGAAGAGATATAGGCGACATATAATGGACGGCGTTCGTAAGTTTTACCATATTGCTCTAATTTTACTTGGTTAGAAACAGTATTTGCAACATGCTTAAAATAATCGACAACTTGATGATGCCTAGAAAACTGTGTGCCCAACTCATAACCTAAAAAATCACTAGGAGATTGTAATTGCTGAGCATTAATTATTGAAAACGAACTAAGTGTGAATAATAAAACGTAAAAAAGCTTATGCATTGTTTTTATTTTGATTAAAAAGTGTGAGTAAATATATGAAGCAGAAATGAGGTTTGATAAAGATAATCTTTATTTTTTCTTAATCATTTAAAATTAAAGTTATAGAAGTTGTTGGCTTATTTTTGAAATTAAAAAGGGAAATGACATTATCGAATTAACTAAAATTTAGTAATTATAAGGGTAAAGAGCAGTATATTTACGCGATATTTTTCAATACTAATTATCTATGCCAACAGAATGTTTATCATTTAGAGATACTAATTATTTCTCATCTTTAATTTGTGATTATTTAGATGAAAAACCAGAATTAAAAACATTCTATAATAGATTTCCAAAGCTTGAGAATTTTAAAGCACAAATTATTGAAAAACAAGATAGTTTCCCAAATACATCAAGAGTTGTTTTGGAAAATGTATTGAAGCAACAGTATGCCTCAATTAATACTTCACTTGCAACTCAAAAACATATTGAAAGCTTAAGAGAGTCAAACACATTTACGATTACTACAGGGCATCAGTTAAACCTTTTTACGGGACCACTTTATTTTTTATATAAAATTATTTCTGCTATTAATTTAGCTAAAGAGCTAAAAGTAGAATATCCTGAATATAACTTTGTACCTGTATATTGGATGGCATCTGAAGATCATGACTTTGATGAGATTAATTTCTTTAATTTTAAAGGAAAAAAAATACAGTGGCAAAGAGAAGCTAGTGGAGCTGTTGGGGAGTTAAAAACTGAAGGCCTAGATGAGGTTTTTAAAATGTTTTCTTCAGAACTAGGGCAAGGCAAGAATGCAGATTTTTTAAAAAACTTATTTGAAGAAGGATATCTGAAACATGATAACTTAACAGATGCAACACGTTACATAGCAAATACTCTTTTTGGAGAACAAGGATTGGTTATTGTTGATGCTAATAACTCAGAATTAAAGCGTTTATTTATTCCCTTTATAGAAGAAGATTTAGTAAAAAACACATCTTATAAAGAGGTGTCTCAAACTTGTGAATCGTTAAAAGAGCTAGGTCATAAAATACAGGTAAACCCGAGAGAGATTAATTTATTTTATCTCATTAATGGATTACGAGAACGTATTGTTGAAACAAATGAAGGATATCAGGTTAATGAAACAAGTATTACTTGGAGTAAAACAGATTTATTAGCTGAAGTTAATGAATTCCCAGAACGATTTTCTCCTAATGTAATTATGCGTCCTTTATATCAGGAAGTAATATTACCTAACCTGTGTTATATAGGTGGAGGTGGTGAATTAGCGTATTGGTTTGAATTTAAAACCTTTTTTGAAACTGTGAATGTGCCTTTTCCAATGTTGCTATTGCGCAATTCGACACTTGTGAAAACAGCAAAACAAACCGAAAAACAGAAAAAATTAAACCTGTCATTAAAAGATTTGTTTTTAAACCAGCAAGTATTAGTAAACCAGCAAGTAAAAAACTTATCTGAAATAGATATTGATTTCACAGACCAAAGAGCATTTTTGAAATCACAGTTTGAAAATTTATATACGTTAGCCGATCAAACAGATAAATCGTTTTTAGGAGCAGTAGCTGCGCAAGAAAAAAAACAACTAAAAGGGTTGAATAACCTTGAAAAACGCTTATTAAAAGCTCAAAAACGTAAATTAAGCGAACAAGTTACACGAATAAAAGAACTACAAAACGAATTGTTTCCTGGGCAAAGTTTGCAAGAGCGTAACCTTAATTTTTCAGAATTGTATTTAGAGTTCGGAAATGATCTAATTTTTAAATTGATAACGGAATTAAAACCTTTGTCAAAAGAGTTTTTAGTTATAGGAATTTAAAAGCTAAGCTCTAAATTTAGCATCTCATCATTTTTCAACGCTTTCCACTTTATAACAAGACCTTGGTACACATTTCTAATCTTTGTAAGCGTTTCAGAATTAAGATTATTAGGAAATGGTAAATTATTATCACTTAATATCTGCTTTAAATCTTCAATAAAATTGTGATTGTTTCCTGAGTTTAAAAATTCTACTTCTAAAAGATTTACAATATGTTCGGTGACTAAAGATTCAGGGGTAATAAGATTTGGACGCTGTTCTTTTGGTAATTCAAAATCATTAATATTAAAACCTTTGTTGATAATACCATAAAAGGCAGATGTAAATTTTAAAACCTTTTCAACCGCATAATGTGCTAAATCATGAGTTTCCATCCCTATGTGTAATTTAGACCAAGTGCTACTACCATCAGAACGAATAATAGTTAAAATACTTGGTTTAGAGAACGATTTTTTAATAGATATTTTGAGAATCATAGTGCTTGAAAAATATTTAATAATATAGTAAATTATAAATATAAAAAGGTTGTGAGAATACCTTTAATGGATTAATTTTGCATATGCAAAACAACAACGTATTAATCTTAGATTTTGGTTCGCAATACACACAACTTATAGCTCGTAGAGTTCGAGAACTCAACATTTATTGCGAAATTCATCCTTATAACAAAATTCCATCTAACCTAGATAATTTTAAAGCTGTAATCCTATCTGGAAGCCCATTTTCTGTAAGAGGCGATGATGCATTACATCCAAACCTTTCAGAAATTCGAGCTAAAAAACCATTGTTAGCTGTCTGTTATGGAGCACAATATTTAGCACATTTTTCTGGCGGAGAAGTAGCACCTTCAAATACAAGAGAATATGGTCGTGCTAATTTATCGTTTATAGAAGAAAACGAACCGTTTTTTCAAAATATTTCAGTAGGCAGTCAGGTATGGATGAGTCATAGTGATACTATAAAAGCATTGCCAACAAATGCAAAATTATTAGCTAGTACACACGATGTGCTTAATGCCGCATTTAAAATTGAAGGAGAACAAACTTATGCTATTCAATTTCATCCAGAAGTATATCATTCTACAGATGGAAAACAAATATTGGAAAATTTTTTAGTAAATATTGCAAGTGTAGCCCAAGATTGGACTCCAGATTCTTTTGTTGAAGAAACGGTAGCTAACTTAAAATCACAAATAGGAGATGATAAAGTTGTATTAGGATTATCTGGAGGAGTTGATTCTAGTGTGGCAGCTGTATTATTACATAAAGCTATTGGTAAGAACTTATATTGTGTATTTGTAAATAATGGTTTGTTACGTAAGGATGAGTTTACAAGTGTGCTTAAACAGTATGAAGGAATGGGGCTTAATGTAAAAGGTGTTGATGCTTCGGCACGCTTTTTGGATGCTTTAGCTGGACAGAGCGACCCAGAGCAAAAACGAAAAACAATAGGACGAGTATTTATTGAAGTTTTTGATGATGAAGCACATTTAATAGAAGATGTAAAGTGGTTAGCTCAAGGTACTATTTATCCAGATGTGATTGAGAGTGTATCTGCTACAGGTGGACCTAGTGCAACAATTAAGAGTCATCATAATGTAGGAGGCTTACCAGACTTTATGAAATTAAAAGTTGTCGAGCCACTTAAAGCTTTATTTAAAGATGAAGTACGACGTGTAGGAGCTACTTTAGGGATCGATAAAGAATTACTAGGACGTCATCCTTTTCCAGGCCCAGGACTAGCAATTCGAATACTCGGAGATCTAACTGCAGAAAAAGTACGTATATTACAAGAGGTGGATGCCATTTTTATAAATGGATTACGTGAATGGAAATTATATGATAAAGTATGGCAAGCTGGTGCGATATTATTACCCGTTAATAGTGTTGGTGTTATGGGAGATGAGCGAACTTACGAAAAAGTAGTCGCTTTAAGAGCTGTAGAAAGTACAGATGGTATGACTGCCGATTGGGTAAACTTACCATATGAGTTTTTACAAAAAACCTCAAATGATATAATAAACAAAGTAAAAGGCGTTAATAGAGTAGTGTATGATATTAGTTCCAAACCACCAGCAACAATTGAGTGGGAATAATTAATATTAAAAAAGCATACTCACATTAAATATGTGATTAGGCTTTAGCAACATGTTTTCTGTTATTCTTAATAAAATTTGGAATTCAAAAAACGTTAGTACAATTGCTCGATCTTTAATGCAAAAAACAAAAATATTAGCAGATGAAAAACGTTTTAACCTGCCTTAGTTTTATACTCTTTTTTGGTTATATAGCCTTAGCGCAAGATTATAAAACACATAAAGTAAAGCAAGGAGAAAGTATTGAAAGTATTGCGAAAACTTACAAGGTAACCCCTTTCGATATTATTGCATTAAACCCTGATGCAAAAACTAATCTTGAACCTAATATTGTGTTAGTTATTCCAAAATCTAAAGTATTAGAAACACCTATAGAAACAGAAATTAAAAAATTACTCAATTATGTTACGCATAAAGTAAAGCGTAAAGAAACTTTATTTAGCATCTCTCAAAAGTATAATATTGAGATTGAAGATATTAAAAAACACAATAAGAGACTATACTCAGAAGGATTAAAAAAAGGAGATCGTATTCAAATTCCAAAATTTGGAATTGTGAAATCGACAACGAATTTAGGAAATACTTTAAAAAAATATAAAGTACAGCAAAGTGAAGGTAAATGGAGGGTAGCATATAAATTTGGAATATCTGTTCCAGAATTAGAAAAGTTAAATCCTAAAATAATAGGCGAAGAGTTACAATTTGATCAGGAAGTAATTGTTCCTAATATTGCAGATAATGAAGAACTTGAAGTAGATGAAGAATATGGGTATTATACTGTATTACCTAAAGAAGGATTTTTAGCGTTATATCGAAAAACAGGACTGCAGCAAGATGAATTAGAAACGCTAAATCCAATTTTAAAAGAAGGAGGCTTAAAAGTAGGAATGATTTTAAAGGTTCCGAAATCAGTAGAAGCACTTGTTGGTGGTGACTATAAAAAATTCTCACTAATAGATAATATCATAAATTATGATACTAAACGATTAGCAGTAATGCTTCCATTTCGTTTACATAGGCTAGACATGGATTCTATTAGTAATATAAAAGAGCAATTAAATAGAGACGGAGGAATTTTAAATATTTCATTAGATTTTCATACAGGAGTGCTTGTAGCTCTAGATTCTGCAAAACAATTAGGGATATCAACAAAATTGGATGTTTACGATACAAGAGCTCGAATAGGAGATGTTACACGTATTATAAACGACAATAATTTTTCTAATTATGACGCTGTTATCGGCCCATTGATTGCTGATAATTTTGAGCGTGCAGCTTCAATGCTACAATCAGAAAAAGTACCTATAATCTCTACAGTAAAAACATTAAAAAACGTTTACAGGAATGTGTTTCAAACACAACCTGAGGAAGCATTATTAAGAAATGTGATAGCTAATTATGTAGAAAAAGATACATTGGTAAAAAACATTATTATTATATCAGATTCAAAAAGTAAAGCTAAAAGCGATATATTAAAACAGCGTTTCCCAAGAGCTAAGCAAATTTTTTCAAGAAAAGATAAAGAAGATAAAGAAGCTTATTTTATTCTTCCTAAAGATATAGAAGAAGAGTTTAAACCAGGAATGAATGTTGTGTTTTTAGAAACTGAAAATAGTGGTTACGTGTCAAGTATTTCGAGTATGCTAAGCTCTTTTATAGATGAAGAACTTGGAGTTGAGGTTGTATTAATGACCACAAATAAAAATAGAGCTTTTGAAGGGAATGAAATTTCTAATAATGATCTATCTAAATTAAAATTTCAATACCCATCAGCAGAAAAACCATATGATCCAGATGTTGAAAATGCATTTGTAACTAAATATATTAATACATTTGGAACATCGCCAAATAGATATGCAGCTCGTGGTTTTGATATTACAATGGATATTTTATTGCGTTTGGCATCTACAGAAAATTCATTGTATGATGCAGTTGATCAAGAAATGGAAACAGAATATATAGAAAATAAATTTAGATATTCTAAAACAACATTTGGAGGGTTTTATAATCAAGCAACTTATATTATAAAATACGAAGATTTAAAAATTGTAGAAGTCAAATGATAATTTTCAAAAATTGATTCTACAACAAAAAAAGTAATTTAATCGTTCTTTAAAAAAGAATATTATAAATGTATAAGTTTTTAGTTGCCATATGTTTTGTGTGTACAATACATCAAGATCAAGACTATGATTCTACAATAATTTGGAATTCAAATTATCGATTACAATGGAAAGATTTTAAAAGCACTAAAAGAACAACTTCTAATGAACGAGCTGCAGCAGTAACAGCTTCAGGAATCTCGTTTGGATTTTCGGCAAAACAAACTAAAACACGATTATTAAGTTACGATTATCATGTCATTTCACATTTTTATCCAGAAAAATCTTGGTATTTTAAAGGTAAAGAAAATAATGTGATTTTAGAACATGAACGCCTCCATTTCGATATTACCGAATTGTTTGCTAGAAAATTGAGAAAGCGTATTGAAAACACAACGTTTACTTTAAACATTAAGAACGAAATGAATACGCTTAATAGGCAAATTAATGAAGAGTTAAAAGAGTTTCAAGAACAATATGATTCTGAAACTCAACATTCTATACGCCTTGAAGCTCAGAAAAAATGGGAAAAAGATGTAGCCCTTCAACTAATGAGACTTAATTATTATAAATAATATTTTTTGGACACTAATACGAGCAAGCAATTTTTAGTAAAACTAGCAATGACTAAAATGCCTTATGGTAAATATAAAGATAGATATATGATTGATTTACCTGAATATTATATTGTTTGGTATCGCAATAAAGGATTTCCTAAAGGGCAAATAGGAAACATGTTAGCTACAGTTTATGAATTAAAAATAAATGGACTAGAGTATTTAGTAAGAAATATTCAAAAACAAATGGTGGAATAAAATTTTAGTTAATCTAATTATAGATAATTTTATTGTTAATTGTTTTTAGAATAATAATTTATACTAATAAATTTTTTAGGACTTATCATAAAAAGAATCTGCTAAAAAACACAAATAACAATGTTTAATAAACTCAAAAGTTTCAATTCTTCTTTGTAAATTTGCCTGCGTTTAAAAGCGCAAGATGACAAGCACAACAAAATATGTTTTTGTAACTGGAGGTGTAACCTCTTCATTAGGAAAAGGAATAATAGCTGCCTCTTTAGCTAAACTCCTTCAAGCACAAGGTTACCGTACTACAATTCAAAAATTAGATCCTTATATTAATATCGATCCAGGGACTTTAAACCCTTATGAACATGGTGAATGTTATGTAACCGATGATGGTGCAGAAACCGATCTAGATCTTGGACATTATGAGCGTTTTTTAAACGTACCTACTTCACAAGCAAATAATGTAACCACAGGCAGAATTTATCAAAATGTAATCGACAAAGAACGCCGTGGTGAATTTTTAGGAAAAACAGTACAAGTTATTCCTCATATTACAGATGAGATTAAAGAACGTATCCAAATTTTAGGAAAATCTGGCGATTACGATATTGTTATTACAGAAATAGGAGGGACAGTAGGAGATATTGAATCGCTACCGTACATTGAAGCTGTACGACAATTACAATGGGAATTAGGGGAAGATAATGCTATAGTAATTCATTTAACTTTAATTCCATATTTATCTGCTGCAGGAGAATTAAAAACTAAACCTACACAACATAGTGTTAAAACACTTATGGAGAGTGGAGTACAAGCTAATATTTTAGTATGTAGAACTGAACACGAACTAAGTGAAAGCTTAAAAGTGAAATTAGCACGTTTTTGTAATGTAAAACAAGAAGCAGTAATCCAATCTATTGATGCTTCTACCATTTATGATGTGCCAAATTTAATGCTAGAAGAAAAACTAGATAAAGTTGTTTTAAAACGATTAAAGTTAGAATGTACTTCACCAGATTTAACACGCTGGAACGAATTTTTATCACGTCACAAAAACCCTAAAAATGAAATTACAATTGGATTAATTGGTAAATATGTTGAGTTACAAGATTCGTACAAATCTATTTTAGAATCTTTTATTCATGCTGGAGCTGCGAATGAAGTAAAGATAAATATAGAATCTATTCATTCCGAATATTTATCAGATACAGATGTTGAAGTTAAATTATCGCATTTAGATGGTGTATTGGTTGCACCAGGATTTGGAGAACGAGGTATTGAAGGTAAAATTGATGCTGTAAAATATGTTCGAGAACATAACATTCCATTTTTAGGAATTTGCTTGGGAATGCAAATGGCTGTGATTGAATATAGTAGAAATGTGCTAGGTTTGGCAGATGCTAACTCTACAGAAATGAATGCTAATACACCACACCCGGTAATTGATATTATGGAAGAACAAAAATCAATTACTAATAAAGGAGGAACCATGCGTTTAGGTGCTTGGGATTGTGAATTAGCTGAAGATAGTATTGTAGCCAATGTTTATGAAGATACTTTAATACAAGAACGTCATCGTCATAGATATGAATTTAATAGTAGTTATAAATCTCAAATTGAAACTGCAGGAATGAAAACTACGGGCTATAACCCTAAAACAGGCTTAGTAGAAATTGTAGAAATTCCTGATCACCCTTGGTTTGTTGGTGTGCAATACCATCCAGAATATAAAAGCACCGTTTCTAACCCCCATCCACTATTTGTAGCTTTTGTAAAAGCAGCACTAACCCATAATAAAAATAAATAATGCCAGAATGGCATAAAACAAAAATTCGGTTAATATTTTGATATATAATAAAAACTAACATTGACCAAAGATTTATAAGATATTTAAATGGAAGAAAAAAAATTAGATGTTAAATCCATAATTGGCTTTGTCCTTATTTTTGGAATATTATTATGGATGCTTTATAATAACAAGCCAACTCCAGAAGAATTAGAAGCTCAAGAAAAAGCAAAACAAGAACAAATTGCAACTGAGAAAGCACAAGAGAACGAAACAGATGTCTTTACACCTGCTCCAAGTGAATTTTCAGCTGCGGATACTACAGACTCTACACAATTAGCACAATTACAAAATAAAATAGGTGCTTTTGCATATTCAGCGTCATTACCATCGGCGACAGACGAAGAAACAATTTTTGAAAACGAAGTACTGTATTTAAAAATTAATAATAAGGGAGGCTATATTTCAGAAGTAAAACTTAAAGACTATGTAGATCATAATGCAATTCCTATTTATTTAATAAAAGATCATAATTCGATTTTTAATATCAAATTTGGAACTACAGATAATAGAACTTTAAATACACAAGACCTTTATTTTGAACCTACTTTAACT
This sequence comes from Flavobacteriaceae bacterium, assembly GCA_003443635.1. Classification (NCBI taxonomy): domain Bacteria; kingdom Pseudomonadati; phylum Bacteroidota; class Flavobacteriia; order Flavobacteriales; family Flavobacteriaceae; species Flavobacteriaceae bacterium. Next base: position 1,388,188 of record CP031964.1, read on the forward strand.
AAAAATGGAGACAATCAGATATTGTCAATGAAGTTAAAAGTATCTCCAACACAATTTTTAGAATACCGATACGAGCTAAAACCTAATGATTATATGTTAGGATTTAATGTGCGCTCTCAAGGTTTAAGTAATATTATTAACGGATCTCAAAATGTAGTTTTAGATTGGAAGTTAAAAGGACGTCGCCAAGCTAAAAGTATTACTTATGAAAATAGATATACACGCTTAACTTACCAGCATGATGGTGAAAAAATTGATAAGTTATCACAAGCAGGTAATGATGAAGAAACAGAAGAAGATGTTAGCTGGCTATCATACAGACAACACTTTTTTAGTTCAATATTAGTTGCTGATAAACCTTTTAAATCTGTTAATTTTAAATCTGAAACCTTAGTAAAAGATGAGGCAATAGATACGTTATTTACTAAAAGTTATGCAACATCTATTCCTTTAGAATTAACCGGGGGTGAATTAAATGAACCATTGCATATGTACTATGGTCCTACAGATACAGCAACTTTAAAAGCCTATGATAAAAATTTAGAAGAAAGTATCCCTTATGGATGGGGAATTTTTGGATGGATTAACAAACAATTATTTATACCGCTATTTGCATTTTTAAGTGGATTCTTACCTTATGGAATTGCCATTATTGTAATGACGATTTTAATTAAATTATTAATGTCTTTTGTGCAATACAAGCAATTTTTGTCTCAAGCAAAAATGAAAATTTTAAAACCTGAATTAGAAGCTTTAAAGGAAAAATTTAAAGGTAACAAAATGAAAATCCAGCAAGAGACAATGGCACTCCAAAATAAAGCAGGAGCAAGCCCATTAGCAGGTTGTTTGCCAGCATTATTACAAATGCCTGTATTCTATGCCCTATTTACATTTTTTCCTACAGCATTTGCATTACGTCAAAAAAGTTTTTTATGGGCAGAAGATTTATCATCTTATGACGTAATAGCAGAACTTCCATTTAGAATTCCACTTTATGGAGATCACGTGAGTTTATTTCCGATTTTAGCATCTATAGCGATTTTCTTTTATATGAAAATGACTACTGGACAACAAGCGGCTACACAACCTACTCAAGAAGGGATGCCAGATATGGCAAAAATGATGAAGTATATGATTTACTTATCACCAATAATGATGCTATTTTTCTTTAATAATTATGCGAGTGGATTGAGTTTGTACTATTTCATTTCTAACCTAATTAGTATAGGTATCATGATAGTTATTAAAAATTATATTATTGATGAAGAAAAAGTACTAGCTAAAATTGAAGTGAAGAAAAGCAAACCGCAAAAACAGAGTCGTTTTAAACAGAGAATGGCTGAAATGATGGAACAAGCGGAACAGCAGAGAAAAAATCAACAAAAAAGAAAATAAATTAAAAGCTGTCATTTTTATTGACAGCTTTTTTGTTTATATAATTTTGAACCTTCAATTTCGTTATCTTAATACAGAATTATATATCTAATCTGGAATATTCAATAATAGAATAATAAATGAAAAACTTCATTTTATACATTACATTACTTTTTGTTGGTATAGGCAATTCTCAAGAGATAAATCAATTTGATGCAAACGGAAATCGTCATGGTGTATGGAAAAAAAAGTTTGATGATACTGAGCAAATTCGTTATGAAGGAGAGTTTAACCATGGTAGGGAAATTGGGCTGTTTAAGTTTTACAAACTTATCAAGAAAAAGAGTGTGCTAACTGCAACTAAAGAATTTAATGATAGTAATTTAAGTGCTAAGGTTAAATTTTTATCATCTAAGGGTAAAGTCATCAGCGAAGGTAAAATGATTGGTAAAACTTATGTAGGGGATTGGATTTATTATCATAATAACTCTACAAAAGTAATGACGTCCGAAACTTATACAAATGAAGGACTGTTAACAGGGAAACGCTTAGTATATTATAAAACAGGACAATTAGCAGAAGAAGCTAATTATGTTAATGGTAAATTAGAAGGAGTTTCAAAATGGATATCACTTAAAAATGTAGTATTAAAAGAATTCATTTATGAAAACAATGAACTTCATGGTATTGCAAAATATCACAATCCAAAAGGAGAGCTTTTAGCTGAAGGAAATTATAAAAGAGGTAAAAAAGTTGGGATATGGAAATACTATGAAAACGGTAAACTTATAGAAGAAAAAGATTTTAATAAAATCTCTAAAAAGAAAACTAAACAATAAACTTTAATATAAATTGTAGATAGTAAAAAGAGCAGTAAATTAATACTGCCCTTTTTTTTATTTGTAAATTTGCAGCCTAAAATCGTAATGATTTAATATATGAAAAGGGTAATTGTAGGACTTTCAGGAGGTGTAGATTCTAGTGTTGCGGCTTATTTATTAAAAAAACAAGGTTATGAAGTAATAGGCTTGTTTATGAAAAATTGGCATGATGATTCTGTAACAATCTCTAATGAATGCCCATGGTTAGATGATAGTAATGATGCGATGCTTGTTGCAGAGAAATTAGGTATTCCTTTCCAAACAGTAGACTTAAGTGAACAATATAAAGAACGTATTGTAGATTATATGTTTAAAGAGTACGAAATGGGGCGTACACCAAATCCAGATGTACTTTGTAATCGTGAGATTAAGTTTGATGTATTTATGAAAATTGCTTTAGAACTTGGAGCAGATTATGTCGCTACAGGTCATTATTGCAGAAAAGGAGAAATAACTAAAGATGGAAATACAGTTTATCAGCTTTTAGCAGGTAAAGATGCTAATAAAGATCAATCTTATTTTTTATGTCAATTATCACAAGAGCAACTGTCAAAAACTTTATTTCCCATAGGAGAATTATTAAAACCTGAAGTTCGTGAGATAGCTGCCTCTCAAAACTTAATTACTGCAAATAAAAAAGACTCACAAGGCCTTTGTTTTATAGGTAAAGTGAAGCTTCCAGATTTTTTACAACAACAATTAAAACCTAAAGAAGGTGTTATTGTAGAAGTCCCCGAAACCCAACAGTTTTATAATACATCTGTTCCAAGCTTTGATTCTTTAGATGAAAAACTAAAGTATTTATCTCGTAAAATTAAATATACAACCACAGATGGTAAAATTGTAGGAAAACATCAAGGAGCACATTATTTTACCAAAGGGCAACGTAGAGGTTTAGCTGTAGGAGGTACTCCAGAGCCTTTGTTTGTAATTGATACAGATGTAGAAGAAAATGTAATATATACAGGACAAGGAAAAGATCATCCAGGTTTATTAAAGAAAGCCTTATTTGTTACTGATGATGAAATACATTGGGTACGTGAAGATTTAAACATTGAAAACGGTACAACTTTAAATGTTAAGGCAAGAATTAGATACAGACAATCGTTAGAAAATGCAACACTTTATAAAACAAAAGGAGGGATGTATGTTGAGTTTGAAAACCTTCAATCTGCTATTACAGAAGGACAGTTTGTTGCTTGGTATTTAGACAACGAATTAGTAGGTTCTGGAGTAATTTCGTAACTTGCATCTACCAAATCATTGCTAGTGAAGAAATTACTACTATTAATAACATTTGCTTTTACTCCATTTTTTGCTGTAGCTCAGCAAGAAGATGCATGGGTATACTTTACAGATAAAGAAAATGTTGCCAACTCTATCGCTAACCCAATTACTATTCTTACACAAAGAGCAATTGATCGTAAAGCAAATCATAATGTAGCTATAGATGCCAGAGATGTTCCAGTAAACGAAACTTATATTACTCAAGTTAAAAATGCTATAGGCGTTACTGTTATGGCAAAATCTAAATGGTTAAATGCAGTACACGTTAGAGGTACACAAACTAATATTAATAACCTATCAACTTTACCTAGTGTAGATCGTATTGATTTTGCAAATAAAAATTTAAATACGGCTTTAAATATTAATACTAATGACGATAAGTTTAGTATTGAAAATGTTGAGGTTACTTTTAATTATGGCAATACAGAAAATCAAGTAGATATGATTAATGTTGATGAGTTACATGAGATGGATTTTACAGGAGAGGGCATACTTATAGCTGTTATGGATGGAGGATTCCCTAATGTAAATACTATGGGAGCATTTCAACGCTTAAGAAATGCAGGTGACTTATTAGGAGGGTTTGATTTTGTTCATAGAACTACAGATATTTATGCAACTAGTAATACAAGTCATGGTACTCGAGTATTGAGTACCATGGCAGGTTATATCGAAAATCAATTTGTGGGCACAGCTCCAGATGCTTCTTATTATTTATTTATTACTGAAGATGGTCCTAATGAAAATCCAGTAGAAGAAAGCTATTGGGTTGAAGCTGTAGAGCGAGCAGATAGCCTTGGTGTAGATATTATAAATACATCATTAGGCTATTCAAATTTTGATAATGCTAATTACAATTATGCACGATCTGATTTTGATGGTAGTACAACTTATATCACAAGAGGTGCTAATATAGCTTTTGAAAAAGGCTTATTATTAGTCACTTCAGCAGGAAATAGCGGAGCTACTGGAATAAGTGCCCCAGCAGATTCTCAAGGAGTACTCAGTATAGGAGCAGTAGATAGTAACGGTAATTATGCTAGTTTTAGTTCTCAAGGCAGTTCTGTTCAACCTGTACAAAAACCAGATGTAGTTGCTAGAGGCTCTGGAAGCTTTGTTATCGAATCATCAAATGCTATTGTACAGAATAATGGAACATCATTTAGTTCACCTATTATGGCAGGGGGTATTGCTTGTTTGTGGCAAGCCTTGCCAGACGTGACAAATGGAGAATTAATGCAATTAGTTCGTGAATCTGCATCACAATATAATTCTCCAGATAACTTTTTAGGTTATGGAATCCCAGATTTAGGTTCAATTTTAAACAGTACATTATCTCAGGGTGATGAGATAGAACAAGATAAGTTTACAATATTCCCTAATCCCACTTCAGGGAGATTAAATATTACATTTCCAACAGATACAGATGAAGCGGATTTTTTGTTATTTGATGTTTTAGGTAAACAGATATTTAAAACAACAATTCTTAGATCTAATAATGCTGTAGATTTAGGAGATTTACCTCGTGGTATTTATATTGCAAGAATGCAAACATCAAATCAATCTAACACATATAAACTTATCAAAAGATAAATGAAGAGTAAGGTTACCGAATTATTTAAAATAGAATACCCAATTATTCAAGCAGGAATGATTTGGAATAGTGGTTGGAAATTAGCTTCTGCAGCAAGTAACTCAGGTATACTAGGGCTAATTGGAGCAGGATCTATGTATCCAGATGTGTTAAAAGAGCATATTAAAAAATGTAAAATAGCAACATCTAAGCCTTTTGGAGTTAATGTACCAATGTTATACCCCAATGTTGAAGAGATAATGAATATTATTGTTGATGAAGGCGTGAAAATTGTGTTTACATCTGCAGGAAACCCTAAAACTTGGACTAAATGGCTTCAAGAAAGGGGAGTAACTGTTGTGCACGTTGTAAGTAGTTTAAAATTTGCATTGAAAGCACAAGACGCTGGAGTTGATGCTATTGTTGCCGAAGGGTTTGAAGCTGGAGGACATAATGGAAGAGATGAGACAACTACTTTAACATTAATCCCTATGGTTAAAGAACAATTAAAGATTCCGTTAATAGCAGCTGGAGGAATTGCGACAGGAAAAGGAATGTTGGCTGCAATGGTTTTAGGGGCAGATGGCGTACAAATAGGAAGTCGTTTTGTGGCAAGTGAAGAATCTTCAGCACATCAAGCATTTAAACAAGTAGTAGTTGATGCTAAAGAAGGAGATACACAATTAACTTTAAAAGAGTTGGCACCAGTTAGACTTATTAAAAATAAGTTTTATAATGAAGTAGAGGCATTGTATAAAACAGGCCCAACAATAGATGAATTAAAAAGCCTATTAGGTAGAGCAAGAGCAAAAAAAGGAATGTTTGAAGGTGATTTAGAAGAAGGTGAATTAGAGATTGGACAAATTTCAGGATTAATACATGATATAAAGCCTGTGTCAGAAATTGTAAAAGGCATTCTTGAAGAATTTGAAGTAGCTAAACAATCAGTTAATAATTTATAATTGTATCTTAGTTCCAAAACTAATTCGTATGAAATCAATTGCTGTAAAGGGAATTCTTTTCCTTTTTCTTTTTATGGGTTGTAAACAACAGTCAAACAATGATGAAACATTAAAAACTCCAGTTGAAAATAAATCTTCGAAGAAGCAAATTATTGATTTAACACACGAGTTTTCTGAAGAAACTATATATTGGGTTACTGCAAAAGAGTTTGAATTAGATGTTGTTGCTAAAGGACAAACAGATAATGGTTATTTTTATTCAGCTAATAATTTTGCAACTGCAGAACACGGAGGTACACATATAGATGCTCCAATTCATTTTGCAAAAGATGCACTATCTGTTGAAGAAATCCCTTTAGATAAGTTAATCGGAAAGGCTATTAAAATTGATGTTACAGAAAAAGCTTTAAACAATCCAGATTATTTAATAAGTATTAACGATTTTAAACAATGGGAAACTGAAGAAGGAATGCAAATTCCAGATGGGAGTATTGTATTACTTGAAACGGGATTTTCAAAATACTATCCAGATAAAATAAAATATTTAGGTACAGATGCTCGAGGGCCTGAAGCATTAAAAGATCTACACTTTCCAGGGTTATCTCCTGAAGCAGCAGAATGGCTCGTTACTAATAGAAATATTAATTCTATTGGCATAGATACACCTAGTATAGATTACGGGCAATCTACACTTTTTAAAAGTCATGTGTCATTAATGACTAGAAATATTCCCGCTTTTGAAAATGTGACAAACCTTGACCAATTACCCAATAAAGGATTTAAAGTTATTGCTTTACCAATGAAAATAAAAGGTGGTTCTGGTGGCCCATTACGAATTATTGCCATTTTATAATTTTTAGAATGAATACTAGAGAAATTCAACTTAAAGCTTTTGATCGTTTATTAACTATTATGGAAGAACTAAGGGCTCAATGCCCATGGGATAAAAAACAAACGTTACAATCGTTACGTCATCTTACTATAGAAGAAACTTACGAACTTGGTGATGCAATTTTAGACAATAATTTGCAAGAAGTTAAAAATGAATTAGGAGATTTATTATTACATATTGTGTTTTATTCTAAAATAGGAAGTGAAACTAATGATTTTGATATTGCTGATGTAGCAAATTCAATTTGTGAAAAATTAATTAACAGACATCCTCATATTTACGGAGATGTAAAAGTTGAAGATGAAGAAGCTGTTAAACAAAATTGGGAACAAATAAAGCTAAAAGAGGGCAAAGGGAAAACAAGCGTATTGGAAGGTGTGCCTAAGAGTTTGCCAGCTTTAGTTAAAGCTAGCCGTATACAAGATAAGGTTGCAGGTATAGGGTTTGATTGGGAATATCCAGAACAAGTTTGGGAAAAAGTTGAAGAAGAGCTCACAGAATTGAAAACTGAAGTTGAAAAAAGCGATATAGATAAAATAGAAAGTGAATTTGGAGATGTTATGTTCTCATTAGTAAATTACGCTCGCTTTTTAAAAATAAACCCAGAAGATGCTCTCGAACGTACAAATAAGAAATTTACAAAACGATTTAAATATTTAGAGAGTAAAGCGAAACTTTTAAATAAATCGTTAAATGATATGACGCTAGCTGAAATGGATGTATTTTGGGAAGAAGCAAAAAAATATAATTAATTATAAAACAAAAAACGTCCAAAACTTAAGTTTTGGACGTATATCTTATATCTATATATTTTCAACTCAAATAATTGTTGAAGAATTTTATAAGATAGTAGTTTTATTTAGTTAGTAGTCAATACCCTATTTATTATAATAAATAGGGTATTGTGATTATTAATAGAATTTTTTAATCTTTTTCAGTTTTTCTGTCCAAGAATTAATATTGTTTCTATGAGTTTCTATTTTATTTAAAACATCTTTTACTAAAGGGTTTTTTTCATCAACATTAGAGAAGAATTGCAAATTATTTTCTAATTGATTTACTTCACCTTTAATTTCATCTATTTTTTTACGGATAAAATTATGTTCATTATCTAATAAACTTCTGTCATTAGCTAATGACTCTAACTTATTATCATATTTCAAAGCCTCTGTTTCTGATTTATCTAAATTAAGTTTAGTATATAAGACATCAACAGCTTTATTAAATTTACCATCAATAAAACGTTTGTTATATGGAACTTTTCCTATAGCTTTCCATTGATTAGAAAGCTCTTTAATATGCTCTAAACTTTCAGCAACATCTTCTTTAAACTCTAATGTTTTTAAATTTTCTAAAAATGCTTCTTTTTTGTTTAGCGCTTCAATTTCTTCGGCGTTAGCAGCATTTTTACTTTCATGAAGTTTGTCAAAATAATGATTACATGCACCTTTAAATTGCTTCCAAATTTTATCGCTATCCCTTCTAGGAACATGCCCGATTTTTTTCCAGTCATTTTGAATTTTCTTCATCAAAGGAGTTACAACTTCAAAATCAACACTGTCTTTATTATTTTCAGCAATTGTAATTAACTCTAATTTTTTCTGTAAATTATTATACTGTTCTTTTTTTAAGCTTTTATAAAATACATTTTTCTTTTTATTGAAGTTCCTTACTGCAGTTTTAAACTTAGCCCAAGTTTCTTCGTTAACTTTAATAGGAACTTTTCCGGCTTTAAAAAAGGCTTCACGTAATGCTTCAATCTCTTTAATTTTTTTCTGCCAAGCAGAATGATTGTTTACATTATCTTCAGAAAGAGTTTCTATTTGAGAAATGATTTCGTGTTTTTTTACTAAGTTATTTTCATAAACTTTATCTTGTTCTTGAAAAAACACCTGTCGTTTTTCATGAATTGTTTTTGTAGCAGCACTAAAGCGCTCCCATATTTGATCTCTATATTCTTTATCTACAGGACCTAACTCTTCTTTCCATATTTTATGTAAAACTTGTAATTCTCTAAAAGCTCTATTACTATTATCATCTTTAGCTAATTCTTCTGCTCGTAAAATTATTTTGAGCTTTTGATCTAAATTATGTTTAAAATCTAAATCTCTTAAATCACGATTTAAATGTAAAAAATCATAAAATATCTCGACGTGATGATGATAATTATTCCAAACATTATTATAACGATCTCTTGGTATAGGACCAGCAGTTTTCCATTGCTCTTGTAAATCCTTAAAATGCTTATAGGTTGTATTTATATTTTCTTCAACATTTATAAGACCTTTAATTTCTTCAATAATGCTTAAACGTTTTTGTAAATTAGATTTTAAATTAGTTTCTAAATCTTTATAATATGCTTGTTGCTTACTGCGATACTCTTTGTAAACATCGTTAAAACGTTTTTTTACTGGACTACTAAAATGAAAATCGATAATATTACCTCCTCCAGCTAGAAACTCTTCTTTTTTCTCTTCTAAAAATGCATCAAATTTTGTATTAAATTCATTTTTTATAAGATCAACCTGAGATTTTATAGTTTGGATATTTTGATTTTTAATTAAAGCACTAAATTCATCTACCAACTCATCAAAGGATAACGCATGATAATCCTTTTCTTCTATATCGTGACGTTTGCTATTATTTTCATCTTCAGCGTCTTCAGCATTAGCAGTTTCAATCTCATTAATTATATCATTATTAGCTCCAGCACTTCCATCTGTATTCGTTTCCTCTTCGATACTATTTGTAGTTTCATCTTGATTTTGAGTTCCAAATTCACTAGCTTTAGAAACTTCTATGGGCGCTTTTGGTTCTTCTGTTCCGTCTGCCTCAGGCAGGTTATCTTTCTCTGACATTTGTTTCAATGTTTAAGTTCGTTTAAATCTTTAATGGATAAAGATAGTACTTAAAAGTATAATTATAAAAAGTTAAGCTGTATAAATGGCTTATTTTGAAGCGTTCCAAATCTCCCAAGCTTTCTCCGCTTGTAGTTCTAACATCCTAAGTCCATTACAAATTTTTGCACCTTTAAGCTTCCCTAATGTTAAAAATTTTGTTTCTTCAGGATTATAAATAAGATCGTATAATAAATAATTAGAATTAATTGCTTCATAAGGAATTTGTGGACAAACATTTAGATTAGGGTATGTCCCCACAGGAGTGCAGTTTATAATAATTTGATATTCTGAGATTATATTTTTGGTAAGTGAACTATAAGTATATTTAACTAAATCTGATTCGCTTCTCGAAACATAATCAAATGGTATCTTTAATTTTTTTAAGGCAAATGCTATGGCTTTTGAAGCACCCCCAGTGCCTAAAATCAGAGCTTTTTTATGATACGATTTTATATAAGGCTCAATAGATTTTTTAAATCCATAATAATCAGTATTGTAGCCAATAAGTTTTCCTTTTTTTGTTAATTTTATTGTATTAATAGCCCCTATTTTTGTTGCTTTTTTTTCGAGTTTATCTAAAAAAGGAATTATAGTTTCTTTATAAGGAATAGTAACGTTTAATCCTTTTAAGTTTGGTGTGTTTTCTATAATTTTAGAAAAAGAATTAATTGTATCAATATCAAAGTTTTGATATGTATGTTCTAAATTTTCATTCTTAAATTTCTCTGAGAAATACCCTCTAGAGAATGAGTAATCTATATTTTTTCCTATAAGTCCGAATTTAGACATATTTTTTCTTTGTTTTTTCACCATACCATTCTAAAGCTAAAACAATAAGTATCCCTAAAATGATATAACTTATTGCAATATAAGTTTCAGAAGAAAGACCTGGTATAAATCGTTTGTAATTTTCTATTACTTTTTGCCCTGTAGAATCTAATAAATATCCTCCATCTATATTAGTTTTAAATATAGTTTTTTTCCATGGCCATACAACGCCTAAAGATCCAATTATAAACCCCATTAGTACAGATAAAGTAATGTTTTTATAATATTTTAATAAATAAGTAAGTAAATGTGAAAAAGTAACTAAACCTGTTAAAGATCCTAGGCTAAAAATACCTAAAACTTTTAATAATCGTAATCTAATAGGGTTATTTGTGAAACTAAAATCTCCTTTAAAAATATTGACAAATGTATCGTATAAAGCATTTACAGAATCTACTAATAGTAAGACATAGTTTCCTAATAATATTAAAATAAAAGATCCTGAAAAACCTGGTAAAGTCATGCCAGAAACACTAATAATACCACATAAAAATACAAACCAAAGATTATCATTTTCTTTAGCGGGGTCTAAATAACTAATTCCTACACCTATTATAGCTCCAATCACTAATCCTATGAAAGTAATAGTGTTCCAATTTTTAAATCCTTTATTAATATGATAAATAGAGCCGACAATCATTCCAAAAAAGACACTCCAAACATAAAGTTCGTAGTGTAAAATGAGGTAATCTAATACTTTAGAAATACTAAAATAACTAATCCCCATTCCTAAAAACAAAAGAAAAAGGAAAGTACCATTAATATGTTTATAAAAACTTTTAAACTTTCCTTTTATGAGTAATTTAAATGCATTTTTATTAATTTTTTGGAGAGAGTTTATAAATTCTTCATAAAACCCAGCCACAAATGCTACAACACCACCAGAAACTCCAGGTACCTTATTCGCAGCCCCCATAGCCAAACCTTTTAAAACTAAAAAAAAACGATCTGTTAATGTTCTTGTATGTTGCATTAGTAAATTACTTTTTAGCTTTTAGACTAAATCGTTCAAGTAATAAAATAGTTGTAAACCCGATCGCCATTAAAATAAGTGCAAATACAATCTGATGATCTCCATCAAAAGAAAAAGGGGAAATATTTTGCTCTATAAACGGAACTTCTAAACCTTTAGAATTTGTTCTCCAACTAAGTGTTTCTTTCCATGGCCAAATTTTATTTAATGACCCAATCATAAACCCAGTAAGAATAGCTAGAGTTAAGTTCTTGTAATTTTTAAACATCCAATTTAATGCCTTAGAAAATACTTTTAAACCTAAAATAGCGCCTAAAGAAAACGTTAAAAAATTAAGAAAAGCACCTTTAAATAAATCAAAATCTCCAGTAATAATACTTTGAAACAAATCATCTACAGTGCTTAATGTAGTCTCATAAGCTCCAAGTAAAAGCAATATAAATGCTCCAGATACCCCAGGTAGGATCATTGCAATAATAGCGATGAATCCACAAAAAAACAGATATAAATTACTATCTGGAGTTGCAAACGGTTCTAAATTAGTAATAAAAAATGATGTAATAGCAATAAGAAGCATAGCTATTACAATTGGAATATTCCATGAAGTAATTTGTTTTCCTATATAGATAATACTGGCTAATACTAATCCAAAAAAGAAAGACCATAATAATACAGGTTCATTTATAAGCAACCATTTAATGATTTTTGCTAATGAGATTATACTAATAGCGATACCTATAAATAATGAAAGTAAAAATTTACCATTTATATGATTCCATGCTCTTTTAAATCCTTCCGATTTCCAAATTTTAAAAAACTTTAAATCGAGTTTATCAATGCTTTCAATAAGCTCTTCATAAATGCCAGAAACAAATGCAATAGTACCTCCAGAAACGCCCGGTACTACATCTGCTGCTCCCATAGCAATACCTTTTAAGATGATAATAAATTGATTTAAAAAGCGATGTAACATTTATTAATTTAAAAATTCGGAAAAGTAAAGGTATAGAATTTTAGTTGGACACTTTTTTATATTTCTGTATAATTTTCTGAACAGATTCACGCTTATAAATCATAGGAAATAACTCTTCAATAATAAAATCGTATTCAATGTTCATTTTTAATGCATTCTCTAGATATAAGTAACCTTGATTTGCATTATTATTTGAGAAATAAAGACCTGCTAAACGATATTCTATCTCTTCGTTATCAGGATAAAATTCTGCGCATTGGTTTAAATTAAAAATAGCCGCTTCGTATTCTCCTAAATTTGTTAAAATATCGGCACGAGATAACCATGTCTCTAATTCATAATTTCCAAGCTCTAGTGTTCTTTTATAACCTCTTTCGGCTTCTTCAAGAAAATTTAAACGATGATTAATCTGAGCATAAAACTTCCAGTATACTACATTTTCACTATCAATATTAATAGCTTTATTTATATTATATAACGCTTTTTGATAATCTTGATTTCTATTATAGTAATTTGTAATTGCTATCCAACCCTTATCTAATAGAGGATCCTCCTCAACTGTTTTGTTAAAATAATGCACAGCTAAATCATCATGTCCTAGTTTTTCATAACTATGGCCAATTCTAAGTAAAGCAAAAGATGTAGGGTCGTCTAATGCGAGTGTAATTTTATAATTCTCTATAGCTTCCTCGTACGCTTTTAACTTTTCTAATACTTTACCTTTTTCTAGATAAGCTCCAATAAATGTATCGTCGGAGATAATAGCAAAATCGAAAGAAGCTAAGGCTTTTTTGTATTCTTTTTTTGTGAAATATTGTTTTCCTAATTGATGCCAAGCTACTTCACAATAAGGGTTTATGTCTAAATAAGTGTTTAAATAATCTATCGCTTCATCATTCTGTTCTAAGAAATCAAAACAATATACGATATTATATAAGGCTGAATAATCTTCAAAATCTGCTTGAAGACACTTCATGAAATATTTTTTTGCATCTTCAAATTGATCTAGAAATAAATATTCCATACCAATTAAGGAATAAATATCTGCATTTTCTTCAGAAAACTCTAATGCAATTTTTAATGCATTTATAGCTTCCTGGTGTTTATCTTTTTTAGAAAGAATATTAGCTTTTTGTATATAAACTTCTTCATTTGAAGGTTCTATTTCATAAAGTTTATTTAAAAGCATTTCAGCCTTAGATAGTTCATTTTCAAATACATGCATTTCTATTTGAAATAGCTTTAAATTTGTAGACGTAGGATGCTGACTTAAACCGAGCTTAATTGCTTTTTTAGCAAGAGATGTCTTGCCTATTTCGAGATAATGGTGAATAATACTTTCGAATTCATTAGAGTCAAAAAACAAAACATTGTTTGTTTTTAACATGGATTCAAACTTTGAGAGCGATAAATTTTGATTGTCGTCAAACTGACTAAACTCCATACTTGTTTTTATAAATTCACTTTATTAAAGTTAGCATTCTATTTAAATAAAAACTATTGGAAGCTTCAATGTTTTCAACAAAATAATTAACACTTTTTATAGAATACTGATTTTTAATGCTCTATTTGGTTTAATATAGTCGTAATAATTTTACAACCATTAATTAATTCTTCTTTAGAAATTGTAAGAGGAGGCGTTATTCTTATTGCTTTAGTTTCAAAAAGTAACCAAAATAAAATCAGCCCTTTTTCTTGTGCTTTTAAAATGACTTGATTTGTAATTTCTGAAGAAATTACCATTACCGCTAACATTAAGCCTTTTCCTCTTATCTCTTTAATTAAAGGATGCACCAAATGTTCTCTAATTATTGTTTCTTTCTCTAAAGTTTGAGATATAAGATTGCTTGTGGTTATTTCTTGTAACGTTGCTAATGCAGCTGAAGCAATTACTGGATTCCCTCCAAATGTTGTAATGTGCCCTAATTTTGGATTGTCCTTTAAACTATCCATTACCTCCTTTGAGGCAGAAAAAGCACCAATAGGCAAACCTCCACCAAGACCTTTACCGGTAATTACTATATCTGGAATACAATTATAATGCTCAAAGCCAAAAAACTTTCCTGTACGCCCAATTCCTGGTTGTATTTCATCTAAAATAAAAAGTGCTCCAACTTGATCACAGCGTTTTCTAACTCTCGTGAGATAATTGTTTTTTGGCTCAATAAAACCAGCTCCACCTTGTATGGTTTCTAAAATAACACAAGCTGTTTTTGAAGTTATGTATGTTAAATCATCTTCATTATTAAATTCAATAAACCTTATATCTGGAATTAGCGGTCTAAAAGGTTGCTTACGTTCTTCATATCCCATAAGACTCATAGCCCCCATAGTATTCCCATGATACGCATTTTTTGCAGCTATGACCTCTGAACGACCAGTATAACGCCTAGCTAGCTTTATAGCTCCTTCTATAGCTTCTGTACCAGAATTAGTCAAATAGGTACTTTCTATAGGTTTGGGTAAATACTTTGCTAATAACTTAGTAAGTTCAACAGCAGGTTTTTGGATATATTCACCATAAACCATAACATGTAGATATTTATCTAATTGCAATTTTATTGCAGCTACTACTTTTGGGTGTCTATGCCCTAAGCTACATGCAGAAACACCAGCAGCAAAATCTAGATAAGCTTTACTATTTTGATCATAAATATAACTTCCTTCTGCATAAGATACTTGCATTGCAAGTGGGTGAGGAGTTGTTTGCGCTTGATATTTTAGAAAATCTTTTTTAATTGGTCTTATTAGTTTTTAGAAGATGATTCATCTTCATCTACATCTTCATCTTTTTTATCAATAGCTTTTTGAGGCACACCTCTGGCAGCTTTATTTTCTTTGAGCTTTCCATCTTTATCTAAAGTTTTATTAGCTGCATTATTAATTCTGTCTAATAATTCTTTATCAAAGAAATCTTCTTGTGGAATATAATCATCAAGTCCTTTTATAATAGGAAGCTCTAAGGGTGGATCATCTTTAAATAGATCTTCAACACTTTTTGGACGCTCATCGTCCCTCCAATCAAACCCTTTAAAACGCCTTAAACTCTCTATAAACTCTTCAAGAGGATAAAGATTGCCATCTGCAGGCCCAATTTTTCTGAGATCTTTGCTATTATCTTCATTAATAAATATTCTTATAATAGCAGATCTAGAACGATCTACACCAAATAAGTCTCCATTTTCTTCTCTAGAATAATAAATGGATTCAGCATTTTTAACAATATCTACCTGTCGTAATTTATTATCCTTAAAAAAACCAAACAATTGTTTTCCTATTACTTGATTATAGCCATCACCAAGAGTATCCTTACTTACAAGAAAAGCATCATTAAATACTTTTAACGTATCTAATGTTTCAGTTTTTTTATTAGCTATAAGTTGTATAGTATCTCCTGTCATTTGATTACCTAAATTCCATAATATAGGGTTACGTTTTGCTGTAAAAGCATCGGTAGAAGAAAAGCGTTTTAAATTAAGAAGTGTAGTAATTCCTTTTTTATGATTAACATTTATAGAATCTGCTTTACCACTTAAATCAGATTTATATATTTTAGCATTGTAATATGCTCTTGTGATTCTGTTTTCTGGCTTACCAGTTACGGTAATAATATCACTATGCATATAAATAGAATCATTTTCTTGTACTGTTATAGCTAAAGCTCTTTTTGTTATAAAAACAGAATCTTTGTCTTTATACACTTCAGCATAATGCCCTTTTACTACAGCATTGTTTATAGTATCTGTAACTTTAATATTATTTGTTGCTGAAGCAAAATTCCTTTTATTATCAAAAAATAAACTATCTCCTTCTATAGTTCTATTATCGTAATCTATTCGAGAGTTTTTAACTGCATAACCTAGTTTTTGCTCTGTATCAAAAAAACCTCTTTCACAATATGTTTTACTATCTTCTGTAGTTATTGTTGATGGACCAAATAAGTAAGCGTTTCCTGTTTCAGAATAAAAATCTAATTGTTCAGTATTTATTATATATTCAGGGTCTACGAGTACAACATCTTTTTCAAATTGATATTTTTTTGCATCAAAATAATAGCGTCCTATTTTACTTGTAATTATTCCTGACGAATCTCTTACAACTTTACCGTTATTATCGTAATATGCTTGTTGTTTTACACGATCAAAATATAATTGTTGTGATGATAAGATGGAGTTAGGTTCTGTTAAAACCACATCTCCTTTAGCAACTGCTAATTGTGTTTTAAGACTATAATCCAAGTATTTTGAAGACATAGTAATAGTATCGCCTTGGTTGATACGTACATTACCATAAGCTTCAATAAAACCCTCATCTGCATAATGAACAGCTTCATCACAAAACAATAAAACTCCATTATGATAAATTTCGACCTGTCTACTATCATCACGTCTTAAACGTGTTGCATCTAGTTGATTTTCTACTTTTTCAGTTCTGGCAGAATATACAATGTTTATTCTACGCTTTTGTTGTGCATAAGAGTACAGGGAAGTAAATAAAAATAAAAAAATGAAAAAATATATGGATTTATGTAATTTCAAATGATTTTGTTTTTTGCAAAAATAACTATTTATATTGTTCTTTTATTGCGACTTATAGAAACTTTAATACAAAAAACCTGCCATAAACAAAGTTCATAGCAGGTCGTTTAATACTAATTTTATATTGGCATATATTATCTAAAAATAGTCTGTTTCCTATCTGGACCTACTGATACTATTTTAATAGGAATTTCTAATTCTTTCTCTAAAAAGGCAATATATTCATTTAATTCTACTGGAAGTTGAGATGCATCTTCCATAGTTGTTAAATCTTCTTTCCAGCCTTTAAGTTCTGTATAAATAGGGGATACATTATGATCTTCAATGTTAAATGGTAAATGCGTAATTGTTTCTCCTTTGTAATTATATGCAGTACAAACTTTTAAAGATTTAAAACCAGATAATACATCTCCTTTCATCATCATTAATTGCGTTACTCCATTTACCTGACATGCATATTTTAAAGCCACTAAATCTAACCAACCACAACGGCGACTACGTCCTGTAGTGGCTCCAAACTCGTGACCTACACGCCCCATAGTTTCTCCAACTTCATCAAATAACTCGGTTGGAAATGGGCCAGACCCTACTCTTGTAGTATAAGCTTTAAATATCCCAAATACTTCTCCAATTTTATTTGGAGCAATTCCTAAACCGGTGCAAGCTCCAGCAGCAGTTGTATTTGATGAAGTTACAAATGGATAAGTTCCGAAATCAATATCTAATAAAGAGCCTTGCGCACCTTCTGCTAAAATAGATTTTTCAGCTTTTTGGGCTTGAAAAATATACTCTTCAGAATCTATAAAAGTTAATGATTTTAAAACTTCAATAGCTTTAAAGAATTCTGTTTCTAATTCTTTTAGATCATATTCAATTGCAACATCATAAAAAGCAATCATTGCTTCATGTTTATTAGCTAAAGCACGATATTTCTCTTTCCAATCTTCTAACTCAATATCTCCAACACGTATACCATTACGTCCTGTTTTATCCATATACGTAGGTCCGATACCTTTTAAAGTAGAACCAATTTTAGCTTTCCCCTTTGCTGCTTCACTTGCAGCATCTAGCAACCTGTGTGTTGGTAAAATAAGGTGAGCTTTTCTTGAAATAAGCAAAGATGCTTTATAATCTACATCCTGCTCTTCAAGTTTATCTAATTCTTTTTTAAAAATAACAGGATCAATTACTACACCATTTCCAACTAAGTTTTTAGTGTCGTTGTGAAAAATCCCTGATGGGATTGTGTGTAATACGTGTTTTTTACCATTAAAGACTAAAGTATGTCCTGCATTAGGGCCTCCTTGAAATCTTGCAATAATATCGTAATTTGAGGTAAGTACATCAACAATTTTTCCTTTGCCTTCATCTCCCCATTGTAAACCTAGTAGTAAATCTACTGCCATTATATATTTAGTTAGTTTCTGTTGTTTTTTTTGTTGCGTAAAAGTAGAGTGAATGGTTATGAATGCTTATATCAAATACTTCTTCAATCGTTTTTTTTATGGATTGAATTCTTGGATCACAAAACTCAATGACTTCTCCTGTATCTGTTAAAATAACATGATCATGTTGCTTGTCAAAATAAGATTTTTCGTAATGCGCCTGATTTTGTCCAAACTGATGTTTCCTGACTAAAGAACATTCCAATAACAATTCGATAGTATTATAGAGCGTAGCACGAGAAACACGATATTTTTTGTTTTTCATGTTGATATAAAGAGATTCTATATCAAAATGATGATCACAATCATAAATTTCTTGAAGAATTGCATAGCGCTCAGGGGTTTTACGATGCCCGTTTTCTTCTAAAAATGTAGTAAATACATTCTTTACGATCTCTTGATTTTTATTTTCGGCTTTAGCATTCATAATATTCCGCGCAAATTTAAACTAATTTTTAAACTCTGTGTACTTTTTCTATACCATTAACCTTTTTAATTCTGTCCATTAATGTTTTTACAAGGTTATTATTTTTTACAGATACAGTTATTTTACCAGAAAAGATGCCATCGTTAGTTTCAAAATGGATGTTTTTAATATTGACATGCATATTTGAAGAAATTACTTTTGTGACATCATTTACTAACCCCATGTTATCTATCCCAGACATTTTTATAACTGCAGTAAATTCTTGTTGAGATGAATCAATCCATTTTGCTTGCATCACTCGGTATGCGTAATTAGATTGCATCCCCAACGCATTAGGGCAATTATTTTTATGAACTTTAAGCCCATCACTTAATGATAAAAACCCAAAAACAGCATCGCCAGGAATAGGATTACAACAGGTAGATAGTTTATAATTTAATTTCTCTTCCTCTTTTCCAAACACAAGCATATCGTATTTGGCAGTAATCTCATCTTTATTTAGATCTGGCGGATTATTTGGTTTACGTATCCTGTTTTTAAGAAAACTCACAAAAGCATTGTTCCGAGATGCTACATACTCCTTTAGCATTTTATTATCGATAGTATTAATGCCTACACGATAAAATAAATCCAAACTGGTTTTAAGTTTAAAATGAATAACCAGTTCATTAATGATTTTATCATTTAAAGGAATCTTAAGTTGTTTTAATTTACGACGTAGTATTTCTTTTCCATCTTCAGCAATTTCTTTCTTTTCGTCTCGTAATGATGATTTTATTTTACTTCGAGCTCTGGCTGTAGTAGCATAATCTAACCAATTTGAATTTGGTTTCGCGTTATCTGAAGTTAAAATATCTACTTGATCTCCACTTTCTAAAGGATGACTAAGCGGGACTAATTTGCCATTTACTTTTGCTCCTCGAGTTTTCATACCAATTTCTGTATGAATACTAAATGCAAAATCTAAAGGTGTAGCTCCTTTTGGTAACGATTTTAAATCTCCTTTTGGGGTAAATACATAAATCTCCTGAGAATAAAGATTAAGCTTAAACTGTTCTACAAAATCAACAGCATTAATTTCTGGGTTTTCTAATGTTTCTTGAAGTTTATTTACCCAGGTATCTAGTGAATCTTCTTGCTCATCTCCTTGTTTATATTTATAATGAGCAGCATAACCTTTTTCTGCAATCTCATTCATTCGTTCACTGCGAATTTGTACCTCTACCCATCTCCCTTTTGGGCCCATAACAGTAATATGTAAGGCTTCATACCCTGTAGACTTAGGGGAAGAAATCCAATCGCGTAATCGGGTAGGGTTAGGCCTAAAGTGATCAGTTACGATAGAATATATTTTCCAAGCCAAAAACTTTTCGTTCTTTAAATCAGATTTATAAATAATTCTAACGGCAAATTTGTCGTAAACCTCATCAAAGGAAACACCTTGTTTTACCATTTTTTGACGGATAGAAAAAATAGATTTTGGGCGCCCTTTTATTTCATAACTCAAGCCTTCGAGATTAAGAGATGCTTTTAAAACTTTATTAAAAGATTTAATATAAGCATCTTGCTCTTCTTTACTATCTTCAATTTTACTGAAAATATCATTAAAAACCTCTGGCTCAGTATATCTTAAACTCAAATCTTCGAGCTCAGTTTTTATATTATAAAGTCCGATACGGTGTGCTAAAGGTGCGTATATATATAAGGTTTCGGATGCAATTTTTACTTGTTTATCTGCTCGCATCGAATCCATGGTTTGCATATTATGCAACCTGTCTGCTATTTTTATAATGATAACTCGAACATCATCATTTAAAGTGAGAAGCATTTTTCGAAAATTTTCAGCTTGCATCGAAACATTTCCGTCTTTGTTTAAAGATGATATTTTAGTTAATCCATCAACAATTCTGGCGACTGTCTCACCAAATAATTGCTGAATATCATCAATAGTATAATTAGGATTATCTTCTACGACATCATGTAGTAAAGCTGAAGCTATTGAAGTTGCATCTAAACCAATTTCTGCAGCGACAATTTTTGCAACAGCAATAGGGTGAAAAATATAAGCCTCACCAGATTTTCGACGCTGTTCTTTATGTGCATCGACAGCTACATCAAAAGCTTTCCTTATTAATTTTTTATCATTTGTAGATAACGTACGATAGCTTATTCTAAGTAGCTCTTTGTATTCTTTTGCAATAGCTGCATTCTCCTTTTCAATCTCAACCTCAGTCATAAATTAAAAATAGTATAAAGAAAATTAACCACCAATAAGTTTATCTATTTTATTAAAATAAATCTATGGTGGTTATAATGAAAATATAAATGTATTTACTAATGTAAATTTTCGACGTATTTATATACAGAACCAGTATTTAAAAGCACTACAGATTCATGATCTTTAATCCAATTAGTTGCTTTTAATTTTTTGTATGCACTCCAGACTCCTGCACCTTCAGGTGAAATAAATAAACCTTCTGTTTTAGAGAGTTCACTTAATGCTTCTACCATTTCGTCGTCAGATATTGCAATAGCAGTTCCTTTGCTTTCGTAAAGTGTTTTCATGATCATTCTATCTCCAAAAGGTTTAGGTACTCTTAAACCATTAGCAATGGTTTCGGCTGGATTCTCATATTTATCTACATCATCACGATTTTCGTTAAACGATTGTACTACAGGGTCACAACCAGTACCTTGTACAGCGACCATACGCGTAGGAATGTTGTCTATCCATCCCATTTCTTTCATTTCTTTAAAAGCTTTCCAGATACCTATTAAACCAGTACCACCACCTGTTGGATATAATACGACATCAGGTAATTTCCAATTTAACTGTTCGGCAATCTCATAACCCATCGTTTTTTTACCTTCTAAGCGAAATGGTTCTTTTAATGTTGTAATATCAAACCAAGAGCCATCATTTTCGGTTTTCATTTGATGCGCTGCATCAGAAATATTTCCTTTTACTTTAGTAACGTTTGCACCCATTACTTCGCAATCTAACTGAAATACTTTCGGTGTTGCTTCTGGCATATAAATATGTGCTTTAATATCTGCTTTTGCACAGTAAGCACTTAGCGCACTTCCAGCGTTTCCGGCAGTAGGGATGCACATTTCTTTTACTCCTAATTCTTTTGCTTTACTTACTGCCATACTAATTCCTCTAGCTTTAAAAGATCCAGTAGGATTACCAGATTCATCTTTTAAAAGCAATTGTGACTGGTTATAAGCTCCTCCTAATTTTTCAAGATTTAAAAGCGGAGAAAACCCTTCTCCTAAATTCATTTGATTTTCTTTTTCTACTACTGGCAATACTTCTTCATAACGCCACATATTAGAAGGCCTTCCTTTTAAACTTTCTTTAGACCATGACTGATCTAACTCATATACTGCTTCTAAAGGTTGATCATCGTCAAAACAATAGGTATTTGTAATATTTTTATCGTAAATTTTACCACAATGATGGCATTTAAGATGGCTGTAAAAGTTATTTTTCATAGTAAAATTAAATACAATTTTATAACAATTGTGTTACTTGATTTTTAAGAGGATGTAAAAATACTTTAAATCCTAGTAGACTGGTAGGGTTTTGGGTTTTTTTTAGGAAATATAAATTATTATTTTCTCAAATTTTTTATTCGCTGAAGTAGAGTGGGGTGAGAATAATGCATAAAAACGTAAGCAGGGTGTGGTGTTAAATTACTTAAGCTATTTTTAGAAAGTTTTTTAAGAGATGTAATTAATGGTTCTGCTTTATAAGTAGTTTTTGCATAATCGTCTGCTTGATATTCAAACTTTCGAGAAAAATGATTCATCATTAACCCTGTTATTTCAGAGATAGGTGCATACAATAACCCAAAAGCAATAAGCCCGATATGAAAACTTGCAATTTCTACTCCTAAAGCATTTGATAATAAAGGATTCGAAATAAAAAGTGATAGAATAAATAAGGTTAACCCTGTGAGTAAGATAGAAGTTATTAAATTAAAAACAATATGCTTACGTTTATAGTGCCCTACTTCATGGGCTAGAACGGCAACAATCTCCTCATCATTTAAATCGTTAATTAGAGTATCATATAGAGTTACTCGTTTTTCGCTACCAAAACCTGAGAAATATGCATTAGCTTTAGTACTGCGTTTAGAGCCATCGATCACAAATATTTTATCTAATTTAAAGCCAACTGTTTTAGCATAAGCTGAAATCTTATCACGTAAATCTCCCTCTTTTAAAGGAACTTGCTTATTAAATAAAGGTACAATAAGTTTGGAATAAAACATATTCATAAATAAAGTAAATAGTGATACTACTCCCCAGGCATAGAGCCAAAATTGCTCCTTTGTTAGCTGATAAAACCAAATAATCAATGCTAAAAGACCACCACCAATGATGATAGTCATTAACCAACCTTTAATTTTATCTAAAACAAACAGTTTTTTTGTGGTTTTATTAAAACCAAATTTTTCTTCAATCACAAAGGTTTTATAGTATGAAAAAGGAGTAGAAAGAATATCGCTTCCAATCATAATCACTCCAAAAAAAATAAGACCAATTACAATAGTATTATCACTATAACTTCTGGCAAAATTATCTATAAACTCAAACCCATCTAAAAAGAAAAATGCTAATGTTAGTACTAACGAAAATAGAGAGGTATAATTAGAGAACTTATAATTTACTTTTTTATAGGCTTGTGATTTTTTGTATTCGGCTTCATCATAAACATCATGTAAATCTTCAGGGATAGCATCATTAAAATGTTTTGCATTAATAAAATCTAAGGTTTTATCAATTATAAAGTTAACGATTAAAATAATGATGATGATATAGAATAAAGTAGTTGAAGTCATATATTTAAAAGATTGCTGCGTTGTTTTGAATATTCAAAACCTCTTGCAATGACGTTATTTAAAATTTCGTTGTCGTTTTGCTTCAAAAATAAGAATTCCTGCAGCAACAGATACGTTCATCGAGTCTATTTCTCCTTGCATTGGGATAATAATATTTTGAGTAGCTGCATGTAACCACTCGTTACTTAAACCAGTGGCTTCGGTTCCAACAACAATAGCTGTAGGTTGTGTATAGTTTTGGGTGTGATAAGCCACAGGTGCTTGTAATGCTGCACAATATATATTAATGTTGTTTTCTTTTAAAAATGTAATAATACCTTCTGTATTACCAATTGCAATCTGGTTTGTAAAAACGCAACCCACACTAGATCTTATAATGTTAGGGTTATATATATCGGTTTTAGGATTTGCTATAATTACAGCATCTGCATTAGCGGCATCGGCTGTTCTTAAAAGCGCACCAATATTACCTGGTTTTTCGGGAGCTTCAGCAATTAAAATTAATGGATTTTTAGTATTAAATTTAATATTTGATAAGGATAACTCTTTAGATCTGGCTACTGCAATTACACCTTCTGTAGTATCACGATAAGCCAATTTTTGATATACGTCCTTGGAGATCTCTATAGTGTCGAGATTATAATTAGAAAGTGCTTCTATTTCTGTTAATGAAAATAAGTCAGGGTAAAATAAAAGGGCTTCGATGTTATAGCCTCCTTTTATAGCTAGAAATAGCTCTCGTTTTCCTTCAATAATAAATGAGTTGGTTTTTTTGCGTTCACGCGATTTTTCTTTTAATAAAACCAATTGTTTTATATATGAGTTTTGAACGCTGGTAATTTGTTTTGTCATAAGAAGCCACAAAAATAAGATATTTTTATTGAGAAATTTTGTGATATTCTCTATTCAAATTTATAATGAGTATCTATTTTTTAAATGATATACGAAGCTTTTTCCTATAATTGTTATAATTTTGCAACCCTAAAACGATAACACTAAAATCATAATAATGAAAAAAATAGCAATTATTTTATTTGCGATGGCTTTGTTTGTGTCTTGTAAGCAAGAGCAAAAAACAGAAACAGTAGAAGAAGTACAAGAAGTCGCTAAAAAAGAATACCCAGAGAATATCTCTAAAGTATTTGAAGCTCACGGAGGGATTGATGCTTGGAACAAAATGCAGTCATTAACATTCGTAATGGCTAGACAAAATGGGGCTGAGGTAACGACTACAAATTTAAAAAGCAGAACATCATTAATTGATGCTCCAAACTATGCTTTAGGACATAACGGAACCGATTTATGGGTAAAATCTAAAGATACAACACCTTATAGAGGGAATGCAAAGTTTTATAACGGATTAATGTTTTACTTCTATGCGATGCCTTTTATAGTTGCAGATGATGGTATTATTTATGAAGAGGCTAAACCATTAGAGTTTGAAGGAAAAACATACCCTGGAGTTTTAGTTTCTTATAACGATGGTGTAGGAGTTTCTCCAGACGATCAGTACATTGTGTATTACGATGCAGATACTCATAAAATGGAATGGTTAGGATATACAGTAACCTTTAGATCTCAAGAGAAAAGTACAGATTTTCATTTTATAAGATATAATAACTGGACAGATCTTAACGGATTACAATTACCAAAAAGTATCGATTGGTATGAATATGAAAATGGAGTGCCAACGACAAAACGTAACACGGTTGAGTTTTCAGAGTTAGCGATCTCTAGCGAAGCACCAGATGCTTCATTATTTGCAGTGCCAGAAGGAGCAACAGTAGTAGAATAAATATTGTTAACTTAGTATAAAGTAAAATCCCGATACAAAAGTGTCGGGATTTTTTATTCCTTTTCACTTTTTATTTTATGAGCTTAGAGATTTAGATTAGCAAATAAATCAAAATATATCTTCAAATGTTTTTCTAAAGCTTTTAGCAATAGGAATCTTTATGTTTTTTATTGTCAATTGATGTTTTTCTATAGTATCTATATGAATACGATTTACAACATAAGACCTGTGTGTTTGGATAAAATCGTTAGTAACAAAAGCAAGCAACTGCTCGACAGTCATTCTACAAATAATTTTTTTAGATGTCGTATGAAAAAATACATAATGTCCATCTTTTTTAATATACAGTATATCATCAACTTCAATTTTATGAATTTTAGATCCACTTTTTATGAACAACGAACTTTGTTCTGATCGTTTAGATTGTATATGTGTAGTGTTTTTAAAATAGTGATGAGCTTTTTCTATACCTTTTAAAAAACGATTAAATGTTATGGGTTTTAGTAAATAGTCAATAGCATTTTGATTATAACTTTCTACAGCATACTCAGAATAAGCTGTAGTGTATATTATCAAAGGGCATTTAGATAAAGACTCAACGAGTTTAATACCACTAATTCCTGGCATGTTTATATCTAATAAAATTAAATCTACAGGGTTATTATGTAAATAGTCTATTGCATCTAAAGGGTTTCTGTAACTACCTTCAAAGTTGAGGTAACTTATCTTATCAATAAACTCTTCAAGAATACTGAGCGCACCAGGCTCATCATCTATGGCTATACATTTCATTCTTGTCTAAATTTATCTTTAAAGATACTGCATATTCTATAGGAGTTTCAGAAATCTTTAGAGTATAATTATTTGGATAAATTAAATTCAATCTACTTTTTATGTTTTGCAAACCAATATGGCTAGATTCTATATCTTGGCTATGATTATGTTTTGGATTAGAAATATTAAAGTTTAGTTTATTACCTTCTATAGTAATTGAAATATCTATAAGTGCTTTTTTCTCAGGATATAACCCAAATTTAAAAGCGTTTTCTAAAAAAGTAATTAATATCATTGGAGGGATAGTAACATTTAAATTCCCTTCAGTACTAAAATTAACATTTACCTCACCTTCTTCAAAACGCATTTTCTGTAATTCTATAAGGTTATTTAAAAATGTAATTTCTTGCTGTAGTGATACAAACGGTTCATCTACACTATTTAAAACGTACCTCATTGAACTTGAAAGTAAAGTGATGGCATTTGCCGCTTCATAATCTTTGTTTCTTCTTGTAATAGCATATATGTTATTAAGCGTGTTAAAAAAAAAATGAGGATTGATTTGAGAACGTAAAAATTTTAACTCAGTTTTTAAATTCTCTCTAATTAATGTTTGTTCTAATTGTTGATGGGCTATCCAATCTCTTATAAATTTATATAAGAAAGAAAATATTAAAACTAATAAGTTTATTGCCCAGGGAGGGCCACTAATGTCTCTACTATTGAACAAACCATTTGGATATAGAAACTTTAAATTTTCAGGAAGTTGAAATAAGCTTTGAAAAATATATCGAATAGATGTTTCTATAACTGTAATCAAACAAAACGAAATAATCAACCAAAAAAAATATTGTTTATATTTTCTGGTTGCCAATAATTTAGGAATTAGATAAAAAGCATTACCCCAAAATATTGAAACATTAAAAATTAAACCAACAATTAAAATGTAATAAATACTTCCATCTGCTTTGTTAAAAGGATATACAAAGACATTATTACCCATGCCCCTAAAACTCAATAATAATAGAATAATGTATATAAGAAGAAGTAGACTAACTTCTACCCAATGAATTTTTTGATACCATTCACCTTGAAAGAATACTGGTTTATCTGCCTTTCTCATATTTCAAGATAATCAATTTATACATCATTATTGTTTGTTTAAAACTTGAAAAGCAATAGTTCCGGCTTTTACTAAATGTGCTAAATTTTGAGATTCATTTGGAATTTTTGGAATTCCCCAAATATCAAAATCTAATTGATACAAATCTTGACGCATACCATTGTAAATGAAATCTTTTCTAATTTGTTTGTATATATCTACCTGATTGTTAGAAACTGAGGGAGTAGCATGACACCTATTACAAAGATTTTCCCTGCCTTTAGAGCTAACGACCATAGATTTTATCTTAGATGAAGACGTTTTTTTGTCAGATTTCATATAATCGATAACATTATTAAGTATTTCAATTGTTGAGCTTGCAGCTTTTTTATAATCTTGTATGTATTCTTTTGATGACCAGGAATCTAACTTGTCTGCGTTTCGTAATAAATATAAAAACCCATCTCTTTTATTTTCGAAAAACGAAACATCTGGAATTTCTCCTTTACTTGTATATCCCCAAGTTTTCCTAATTAAATGATTATTGTTTAACATGGTTTTAGCATGTGTGTATGGGTAACGCTCTAGTTCGGTTAAACTATCAATATAGCTTTTTGCATTGACTTCAGAAAGAATATTACTTAATGGAAGTGCTTTTCGTTTTTTATCGAATTGACGATAAAAATTTTCCACAGAAGCTTCTAAATCGTTATCAACAAAATCATTTCCCCAAATTCTTACTTTATTTATAGTACCATCACTTTCAAAAACTATAGAAAGCAAAGCGTCTTTAAATTTACCTTCTTGTAAATTAAAAACTAAAATTTTTAGGTGTTTAACAGATGTATCAATAGTTGTATTCGCATTGTATACTTTTATAGAGTTAAAGTCATTTGTTAAACTCTCAAAATAAGGTAAAACCTTTTCTATAAGTTGCTCTTTTTGAAAATCTTGACGAACTAAATTGTTCAAATTTAATTGAAGGTTTATACCTAGTTCAATACCGTCAATTGAACCAGATCCCTGAGCTTTTGAAGTTTCAGTACAGGAGATTAAAGTAATTATTAATATCATTAAAACTGACTTCATAAATTGAGATGCTAAATTTTTCATAACCATTAAATTTTATTAATGCATTTTAATGTCTTTTCGGAAAATGTTTTTTGGATTGTATTATTACAATTGACATCAATTGATTCCTTAAGAAAAGATAATTGAAGCTCTTGTGATCTATTCAATTTTTTATTTTGTGAAAAAAGTAAAAACGGAATATAAAGTAGAAATAATAAGATAAGTTTTTTCATAAACTCAATTTTTTATGATAAAACTAAAATTAGTTGCTTTTGTGACAATTTGAAAAATTATGTCACGAACTGTAATAGATATGTCACGTATTATCTAATAAATGATCGATGCTGCTATTAATATAACTAGCAGTTTTATAATAACTTTTCATTGAAAGAGCTAATTGAACCTCATTAAATATATTATTAATGACAATTGTTTTTAAGAACTCTTTAATTTAATAATCAACCGCTTACTTTTTACATTTTTAACCCGTTCATTTAGTAACTTCAGTTTATTATAATTCTCTTTCGGAATTAAGTTCTTTATAATTTTATAATTTGATTGCAGTTTAAGTTGATTCTTCTTACTCTTTTTTAATTCAAAAAAATATTCTCCATAATCATTTTTAAAATCTAAATTTCCATTTTCAAGACCTAAGACTTCTATGTTACAAGGAAAATTTATATAAAACATAAAATTGTCAGAATAACTATAATCGAGGTAATAATTTAGTTCGGAAGTATCAGAATTGCTTATTAACTGATTATGTTGAATCAATTTATCAACAGAAATACTTACGAGACTATCATTTATAAATGTGATTACATTATTTAATGTGCCCTCAGTATTCATACTGTAGGCGTAAGGTTTATTTCTATTTAGTTTTATATTTTTAACAGTATCAATCTGCATTGTTTTATCACTACCTTCAAATTCTGATAAAACATCATAAAAGTTGCTTACTTTTTCATTTTGATTTAATATTTCAAAAAAAGTTCGCAATTCTGTAGATAACCCACCAGAAACTTTAAATCTATATTTAAAATAAGTTTTCTTTTCTTCAACATCCACGTTGGTGAAAATTGTTTGGTTTATATAATTATGATTTGAATCCATTCCAGGCAAATTAATTTCAGCTACAGTTACAGAATCCACCATTGCTAATTTTAAATCCCTAGCTATAAATTTGTCTTTTTTCTTCTTTTTTTCTTTTAAATATGGTTTAACTAAAACGGCATCAGTACTGTATAAAGGTGTTGGGATTTCATCAATTTGATACATATAAAAGTCATTGTGCGGATATAAAAATTTCACGTATCCATTTTCATTTTCAAAGGCAAAAAAGACATGGTCATACTCACCTTTTCTTATGTAATGAGTATCAATAGCACCTAAACGTTTACTTCTACCAAATACAGCCCAATATTCAATCTCTAAATCTTCTAAAATTTGTCTGTAAAACCTTCTAATACTAAACGGATCAAACTTTTTCTCTTTTAGAAAATAACCACTAGACTTTATAAACTCATTTTTTTGAACAGATTCCATCTTAAAGTTGTTTAACACTTCTGTATGTAACAAGTTAAATTTATAATACTTAGAACTATCCTTGGCAGCTCCAATTACATTGCGCTTCCATCTTTTATAATACGAAGATTTTTCGTAGTCTAATGCGATTGGTTGTGTAAGGAAATTAAATTCCTCATTATAAACATCTTTCCAAGTTCTTAGCTCACTATTTTTATTTTCTAAAGAGTAATACAAATATGGTAACTCACAAGGTATACAACTATATTCACTCTCAACAAACCCTTTTACTTTATCCATCGAAAATTGTAAATAAACCAAAGAGTCATTAGATATAATTGCTGGCTCAGGGAAATCATTATAAGATTTATATCTCACCGTTAAATCTGAACTTGTTTTTATGGTGTATTGTGAATTTTTACTAGGTAAATTTGTGTATAAATTTACATAACTCAATAAATCAGTTTTTTTTAAACTCTCAGAATAAACGTACGATGTTTCAATAGTGTCTCCTGGTTCTACAGCAGGAATTGGATAATTAATAGCTCCAAATTTTTTATCTTTGAAATTCTGTTGAAATATTAAACTAGAATCTAATTCAACTATAGAACCATCCGATTTTAAGGTTTTTATTTTAATATTTTCTATGTTATTACTCACATATTCATTCAAGTTCAAAAAAGCATAATTTTCCACACCAGTAGTATTATTTACTACTAATTTGTTATTTATCGAAATATACTTCTTGTACTGTAGCCAATTTTTTATATATGAAACATCAGTATATGAATATGAATAGTAAGCATCTGAATTTTTGCAAAGCGTTAAAAAAGGATCCTCTACCTTGTTTTTATCAGTAGAGTTGAAACTGTAAAAAAGCGCACAAATGCATATAATGATTAGGCTAGCTTTTCTGTTTTTTGAGAACGATAGGTTCATTAATTATTTTTTTAAACAATTTTAAAATTTCATTTGTTTCGTCGATGTTTTCTTTTTCTATAAATATATAATCGAAAATAAAATCATAACTACATTCGATTACCAAATTCGATATCGCGCTTATTTTTACATTTAGTAATATTCCTTCTCCTTCATAATGATGTTCAATAGTATTAAAAGTTTCAATAGGCTCGTTAACCTTAATTTTTACACGCACTTTTTTGTGAAAAGGATTCCTTAAGTAAATACCCTCTATTAACGTTTCTCTGTTTTCAGTTTCAATAAGCCTTGGCAAAAAATCAATAAATAAATACTTATTTAAGCCATCATTAAAAGTTTTACCATTGATAGAAATGTTTCCTTCAAAATGTAACTTTTTAAATTCATTAGTTATTATTAAATCAGAAATTGATTGGTTTCCAAAAACTTCTTCATAAAACAATTTTGCAAAATTCTCAAACTCTTTTTTGCTTTCATTTTTAAGATTACGCTGTAAATAGTTACCAGAGATACCATTATAGTCAATATCAAATCCTCCTTCTATAAGCGTGTTATTAGTATCTATTTTTAAATCCATTTGATAATAAATTTCATTTTCTTGAGGACTAAATTGCTTTACTTCAAAAAATGAGCCTCCATTAGAATTTATAATTAAAATAGTACGGCCTTGTAAACTTTGCACTGGTGTTCCTTCTATATGAATAGGGTCTGTAGGATCTAATAGTATTGTTTTACCGTTTATATAAGCAATGCAAATAACATGATTGGCAGAACTTAATGAGGGAAAATCACAATCACTAATATGATCAAAAGTAGCAGCTAAAGCAATATCGCTAACAATACCTTTATATTTTAACGCTTCAGATAAAAAATTTGAAAGATCTTTGCAATCACCTTGCTTGTTTAAATAAACTTCATTGGCATGTGAGGGAATAAAAGCTCCCATGCCAATTTCTATAGCGACATATTTAAAATTATTTTTCACATAACTGTAAATAATATTTACAATCTGCATTGGGTCTACTATATTAGCAGTTAACTCATCAATTTTTTGTTTTACTGAAGCATTCAATCCTTTTTTTGTAGTCACATTTTTAAAATACCAATCGTTCATATACTTGATGGGTTGACTCTTATAAGAACTTGGCATTACAAGAATCCGCATTAACGGAACTTTTATGTTCTTATAAATTCCAAAAAAATGCAATGGATTGGGTTCTACTTTCTTTGGAGATACTTTTATGTTCCATATAGAACCAGTACTAGTTTTAATAGAATCGATTGCATAAAAAGATAATGAATCTTTATAAATTGTGTTGTGCGCTAATTCAAATTTTTTAGGAATGCTTATTTGATATTTTAATGTATCTATTTTGTTATAGGAAAAGAGTTGTAAACTTGAAAAATACATCAATTCTGGGCATGATACCGAATATGTCAATTTTACTTCTGTGTTAGCCGGAATCTCAATAGATTTTATCTTTTTACTAGCTATATAATCTAACTCAAGATTTTCTTCATAAATATTTTTTATAGATATTTTTTTTATGCGTTTTCCTTTTTTGGCAGACAGCTGGATATCTGATATTTGCTCTAATTCTGCATCATAGTAAATCGGATAAAGATGTGGTTTATCAGTTCTTTTAAATTCGATTGTAACTTCGTTTATAAAAGAAGAATCTTCTTGAACTCTAATTTTTTCTGACCTCGATTTTAAATGGATATTTTGAGTGAATCCTTTTACATTGTAAAAAACAAAAAATAATAAAATCAGATACAATTTCTTATTCATAGTTTTTTCAAATATATGACAATGTTTGGTTTTGTTACTTTTGCCTAAGTTAGTAAAAAAGAACGACTCGTAGTTCAGGCGCGAGGATTTTCTGAAGAGAAAATATGAAGCAATTATTTTATACGCCGTTGTGCTAAGTTTTTATTCTTCTGATATCACTACTTTCTTTCGTATTAAATAGTCTTTCTCCAAACTGTCGACTAGGTAATTAGCAACACTTTGCCTGCTTATCAAAATGCTTGGTTTAGGTTTGTTTTCAAAAGATTCTTTGATTTTTGTTTCTCGCTTTGAATTGTAAAGCCCAACTGGTCGAACAATAGTCCAGTTCAATTTTGATTCAGATAATATTTTTTCTTGTTTTTCGTGATCTTTATATGCAACTCCAATATTACTATTATTGATAAACCATTTGAACCATTTTGGAATATCATTCTTGGTTTCTGCAACTCCCCAAGCCGAACATATAGTTATTCGCTTTAAATTTTGATTTTCAGCAATTGGAATTAAATGATCCATAACGTCCGAAAGGAAAGTTTTTGGTGTTCTTAAATTCGCCCAAGGGAAGTCCGATTTTCTTGAAACATTCAAAACATTAATCAATACATCACAGCCAAAAATTGCTTTTCTTAAGTCAATTTTATTATTAGGGCTTCCCTCAAAGATTGTTAACCCATCACTTGCTTCAATTCTTTTGGAGTTTCTAGAAAGACAGTTTACACGATAGCCTTTTTCTAGTGCTTTCTTTAGCACTAGCCTTCCAGTTCTTCCAGTTGCTCCAAGTAGTAACAATTTCATTTCTTAAATTAAGCGCAATAGTTTTGTGTATGGGTTTTCGTATTAGTTGCTAAGATACCAGTCGTATATTAACTGTACTTTATTTGGTTGTTGCATATTCCAAGCTGTCGTTACGATAATCAAGTTTTCTTTCCTAGACACAATTATATTTTGTCCACCAGCACCCCTTGCTAAAAACACATTCGTTTTCTTGTTGCTTTGGGAAATTGGATTGCTCCACCAAAAATAACCGTAGTCATATTGCTTATATGCACCATTTAATCCAACTCCTGTAACAATTGAAGATGTTGCAGTTTTAACATAGTTTTCAGGTAAAATTTGTTGGTTATTCCACCTACCATTTTGAAGATAGAGCTGTCCGATTTTAGCCATATCTCTTGATGTTAATGAAATAAGAGGCATTCCATTATTTTCAGGTTTGCCGTTGCCTTGCCAAAACCAGTAATTTTTGATATCTAAAGGCTCGAACAAATAATGTATAGCAAATGAGTCTATTGCCATTTTTGATTCACTTTGAATAAGTCCTGAGATTAGCGTAGGTGCAGCGTTGCTATACACGAATTTTGTTCCAGGTGTTGTATCCATAGGTGTATCAAGTATTTTTTTATACCAATCGCCTTCTTTACTAATTATTTTCCTCCAGGTATTATTAGGGTCTTCCCAAGCTCCCTCTTTCCATTGAAACCCATGTCGTTGTGTTAATAAATCACTAATTGTTATTTGTTGTTTAAGATTCCCCTTTAAAGAATACTGCTTAAAATAATCAGAGATAAGGTCGTTTTCATTTTTTATTATGCCTTTTTGTAATGCACAACCTAATAAGGTAGAAATAACGCTTTTGGTTGCCGATTGTAATTGATGTATAGAATCCCTTGTCCATTCGTTATAGTAATTTTCAAATAAAACTTTACCGTTCTTTACGATAAGTAAACTATGAACAGTTCCGAACTCTCCCTTTTTTATAGCACTGTCTGCTGACAAGGCCCTATTATATAATGTTTCGTCAATGCTCTTTTCCTCGAAATTGATTTGAGAAAATACATTGGTTGTCAATAAATAAAACGTTAATAAAAGTATATATTTCATATTTCGTCCTACAATAACCGCTAACGTATTTGTGTGTAGTTTGTTACGTGGAACTAATTTAGCAAAAAAGAAGAGAAGACACAGGGTTTTGCAAGAAATCCTCGAATATCCATTAAACAACATAAACGATAAACGTTATTAATAACTGACATTTTTGAACTAAATAAAATCACCGTCCATATTATATCAAAAGAATAAAGACTTCAATTAATTAAAATTCATTACTTTCAATTTTCACAAATTGATGCTATATGACAACACTTTCAAAACCTATCCAAATTGGACTTGTAATTATTGCCTTATTGGCTATCTTAACAGGTTTGTATCCTGTCATTTTCGCCTTTGTACCATCATCTCGAGGTCTTTTTACTACCAAAACAGAAGCGCTTTTGCAGAGTTCTTGGTATATTCCTACATTTATGATTCATATAGGGTTTGGTGCTGTGGCTATATTAGCTGGAAGTACCCAGTTTTTTAAGCAACTTCGTCATCGAAAACTCAACCTTCATCGTAACTTAGGTAAAATATATGTGGCTTCTGTAATTCCTAGTGGTTTTGCTGGACTTATGGTAGGGTTTTATGCAACTGGCACATGGTATTCTAAAGCAGGCTTTATAGGATTAGCTTTAGGTTGGCTACTAACTACTATTCTTGCCTATATTGAAGTACGTAAAGGGAATATTAACCTCCATCGTAAATGGATGATGAGAAGCTATGCTTTTTGTTTTGCATTTGTGACTTTTAGAATTTATTTAGGCTTAGGAATAGCTATAGGTATTCCATTTAATGATTATTATTCTTACCTTTCTTTTTTATGTTGGGTACCCAACCTTATTTTTATTGAATGGAGAATCAAACAATTGAGATAGTAACTTATTTGCGTTTTTGAGAAGGGTTAATATTTTTAGATTTATAAGTGCTTGTTGCTAATGTATTTGTGTATGGTTAGTTACGTGGTTAAGCAACTAAGTTAGTAAAAGAAGACGAATCAGAGGGAAATCCGTAGGATTTTCCGAGTACACACAGTAAAAGCAATTTACTATACACATAGTTAGCTACAGTTTTTTGTATTTCAGTTTTTCAAAGTTTAATATTTTTTCCACTTTTTTATTCAGACTATTAATTGTGAATTCAGAGAATAATTCAATAATCAGAATATAAATTAGTCCAAAAAGCGGTAACTTTAGCATTGAAAATCCAATGTCATTCCCAATTATAATTTGATATAATGCAATAATAAGTGTTAAGGATACAAAGAAAATCATAAACCAAAATTGCATTTTATATGTTGCTCCATTCACACGTTTCAAAGTCAATTTACTTTCGGTTCCGTTTTGATTGGTATTCGCACAGATCAAGTTCAACTTGACTAATGGTCCAAGATTTGGTTTAAAAACAGAAAATGATATTGTGTTATAAATGTTGATTCCACCATTATCAGGATATTCGCCAGATAAATTGAATTGCTTTCCAAATGTGCTTCGATTTAGTTCTGTTCGAATAGTTTTATAAAATTTATCAGCTGATTCGCGAATTCTATATTCCGCTAATTTTTTCTTCAATATTCAGGTCGGTTAAATTGTTCACAACGTGTTTGTGTATGGTTAGTTGCGATTAACAACTAAGATAGCAAAAGGGGCGAGTCTGAGGGAAATTCGGAGAATTTTCCGATTAGAAAAACTAAACTCTAGCAATTAACTATACACGTTGTTGTGGGGCGTATTTTTTATTTAATTTCAATTTATTTTTTGAACGGTGGTAGGTAGTGGTATCAAAAACTCTTTATCAGTTAACCATATTTTAATATCCGTATTATTTGTTATTCCATAATATTGATCGGTTAATTTATCTAAATTTTCAAGCAGTTTGTTAAATTCATTTTGCTTGTCATAAGAAATAGAAATCACTAATTTTTTTGAGTTTTCACTCAGTATAGGGTTTATTCCGTTATTGGTAATGTCCTTTTTTAAAACACTTTCTAAACTGTCTATCGGAAAAGTATTTTTTGGGTGTTTAAAAATTGTGTCATTATGAATTTCAATTACATTTTTTAATTTGATAATTTTATAAGAATCGTTTTCCCAGCATGGATTATGAAAATAGATAGTTCTAATTTCATTACTTGTTCTTAACGTTATTTTTGGGATACTGTCATTACAAATAATCTTTCCAGCTCTTTCAACTAAATCAATCCAATTATTGAACTTTTTAGTATTTAGTTCAACACCAAGACTGTTATTTTCTGTTTTCCATTTACCAAATTCTCTATGAATTATTGCTGTTTCTTTTTCAACTGGCTCTTGTTCTTTTTTTTCAACATTCCCACATCCATTTATTATTAGAATCAAGAATAGTGAGAAAGACATTTTAAGTATATATTTCATTTTGAAACTATTTTTATTTATGCACCACAACGTAGGGATATTTTTACCGGTGTATATACCTCCATTATATACTCAAATATATCTAATTTTGTATTAAAAAACCTACCATTTTGTAAAAAAAAAGTAGGTTTTTTTGACGTTTTAAAATAATAAGATTAATTTATTTCTGATTTTTATATTTATTGCTATAGCGTTTCCAAAGTTCTGTTTGGTGGGTTTCTAAACTAATTGCTCTCCCATTAATAAATGCATGTGTGAGCTTATTAGTTCGCATATCCAAGGCATCACCTTCACTTATAAATAAGGTTGCATCTTTACCTGCTTCTAAAGTCCCTAGTTGCTTGTCGATTCCTAATATTTTAGCAGTATTAGAGGTGATTAATTTTAAAGCGTCTTCTTTACCTAATCCTTCTCTTGCAACTGTACCCGCATAAAAAGGTAAGTTTCTGGTTTGGAAGTTAGACACCGATCCCGTGTGTAACCCAACCAAAACACCAGCGTCCATTAATAATTTAGGGGCTTTATATGGCAAATCGTAATCGTCATCACTAGAGTTTGGTAAACGATGTGTATGGTTTATTAACACAGCGATATTATGTTGCTTTAACAGGCCAGCCACTTTATAAGCTTCATAGCCCCCAACAATAACCATGTTAGTAATATTGTTTGCTTTTGCAAAAGCGACGGCATCAATAATTCCTTTTTCGCCTCCAACATGGGTGTATAATTTTTGAGACCCATTATAAAGTCCTTTCATGGCTTCAAAAGGAATATTTTTTATGTTCTTATTTCCTTTTAAATAAGCTTTGCTTTCTCTTACAAAAGTATTAAGCTCTTCTACTTGGCTTGCATAATTTGTACTTAGTTTTAATGTAGGATCTTCGCCTAACCACCAACGTCCTCGTGTAAAAGGGTTAGGCCAGTTTAAGTGAACGCCATCATCTACTTTTATGGCAGCATCTTCCCAGTTCCAGGCATCAAACTGTACAATAGAAGAGGTTCCGGAAATACGTCCACCTTTAGGCGATATTTGTGCAACTAGCACACCATTAGGCCGCATAGACTCAACCACTTTAGATTCTGCATTATAAGCAATTAAACTTCTTATGTGGGGGATCATAGATCCAATTTCGTCAGCATCATTACTTGCTCTTACGGCATTTACTTCAATGAGTCCTAAAGAAGAATTTGTAGTAATAAACCCAGGGTACACGTGTTTCCCTTTCGCATCGATCACCTTACCTTTTGGAGAAGTGTTAGATGCTGGAGAGCAACTTGTTATTTTTCCGTTCTCTACAATAATAATACTGTTTTCGATTACAGAGCCATTACCAATATGGGCTGTAGCTCCAACAATAGAAAATGTTTCAATTTGTGGAGGCCCAGGGGTTTGTTGTGCAACAACGACTGTACAGCATAACATTAAAAGCGTGTATATATATTTGAATGTTTTCATGTTTTTTCGTTTTTAAAATTATTCTGAATCACAGTGTAATTCTTTCTTCTCCGATTTTTTTACTGGCTGCGTTTTTAAACCTTTATTTTTATCTTGAAGCATCATTTTAACCAACTTGCTTTTTTCGGCTTTCATTGCTTTTCTAAGTTCTGTATCTCGTTCTAGATCAAAATACGTAGCACCTTCAATAATCGTTTTTTCTGCTTTAGCATAAATAGACATTGGGTGGTCGGTCCATAGTACTACATCGGCATCTTTCCCTACTTTAAGGCTTCCTACACGATCGTCTAAATGCAATAATTTAGCAGGGTTAAGTGTGACAAACTTCCAAGCATCTTCTTCACTAACATCACCATATTTCATTGTTTTTCCAGCTTCCTGATTTAAGCGCCTGGACATTTCGCCATCATCACTATTAATAGCAGTGAGTACCCCTGCATTGTGCATAATAGCTGCGTTATAAGGGATGGCATCGTTCACTTCAAATTTATAAGCCCACCAATCGCTAAAAGTAGAACCTCCTACACCATGTGCTTTCATTTTATCGGCTACCTTATAGCCTTCAAGTATATGTGTAAAGGTATTGATGGTAAAATTAAATTGATCTGCCACCTTGATTAACATATTAATCTCGCTTTGTACATAAGAGTGACAGCTTATAAAGCGTTCGCCATTTAAGATCTCGACCAGCACTTCCATTTCTGCATCTTTACGATAAGGCTGTCCACTATTTTTTAAAGTTTCGTATTCTTTAGCTCTTGTAAAATAATCTACAAATACTTGCTCAACACCCATTCTGGATTGTGGGAAACGCACGGTCTCATCTTCTCCCCAGTTAGATTGTTTTACATTTTCTCCTAAAGCGAATTTGATAAACTTTGGTGAGTTTTTATAGATTAAATTTTCGGCAGATTCTCCCCATTTCAACTTAATAATGGCAGAACGCCCTCCAATAGGGTTTGCAGATCCGTGTAGTATTTGAATAGAAGTAACACCACCTGCAAGATTTCTGTAAATATTAATATCATCGGCATCAATAGCTTCTTCAATACTTACTTCTGCGGTAGAGTTATGGCCGCTTTCGTTAATACTAGACGCTGCAATATGCGAATGCTCATCAATAACACCGGCAGTTAAATGTTTACCTGTAGCGTCAATAACTTTAGCACTTCTTGCTTTTAAATCTTTACCAATAGCTTCAATTTTCCCATTTTTAATGAGTACATCAGTATTCTTTAAAATACCTTCGGCTTCGTTGGTCCAAACGGTTGCATTTTTAAAGAGCATAGTTTCTTGTTTTGGTAAACTATTAAATCCGTAAGCGGTATTAGGAAAAGTTACCGGAACTATGTCCAGATTTGTTTTATCAGTATCAGTTTTCTTTTTCTTTGCATCTGCTTTAGATGATTTTTTTGCAGTAAATGCAACTTCATTCCCATTAGGAAGAATGGCTTTTCCTGTTAACGCATCACTACCCGAAACTCTGGAAGATAAACGTGTAAACTCTTTATTTTTAAGATCGATACCAGTAATTGTTAAGTTTACCCAACCATCTTTATAAGTTAATTTTGAGCCTAATGTCACGCTTCCACTTTTTACGGTAGCTTTTGGTTTGTTAAGCTCTCCTGTAATAGAAATATCGTAAGTATTCCCGTTAATACTAGTGGTGTAATTGCCACGAATATCTTTAGTAGTCATATCTTCAACAACGGTTTTATCACCTTTTACCCAGTTTTCGTAAAGTGTTGTTTCTTTTTCGAAAATATCTCCAGATGTAATTAAAAAATTGGCATAAGCTCCATTTTTAAGAGAACCTATAACATCAGATTTTCCTAAAATACTTGCCGGTACAGTAGTTAAAGCTTCTAAAGCTTTAGTTTTACTTAATCCATACCGAATGGCTTTAAGCAGGTTTGCTTTTAGGTCTTTAGGTGCTTTTAAATTATCTGTAGTAAACGCGAATGGAATATTGTTGTCTGCAAATGTTTTTGGATTATGTGGTCTCTGATTCCATTCTTTCATATCTGCATAGCTTAATGCGTTAGCTAAAAAGGGATTCTCAACATCATAAGCATCTGGAAAATTTACTGGAAGTATGTACGTTGCATTTGTTTTTTTAATTTCATTAATGCGCTCATATTCATCGCCACCACCAACAATAACATATTGAATACCAAATTCGTCTCCAACATTATCAACACGCACATCATTAAGATTACTACCGGCTTCAATAATCTGTACTAAACCTTTATTAGCAATTAAAGCTTCTAACGAACGATCTTTTGCAGTAGCGTTGCCTTTACCATACCAGTCGGCATCATAATACATTTGTCTGAGTAAGGCAGTAGTTCCCATTATTGAGGACGGATATACTTGCGCAGAGGTAACACTTCTGGATAACGATAAGTATTGTGCAGAACGATCATCAAGAATACGTTCAGAATCACCACCTTTGTTTGTTAATGCCACTAAAGCACCAGTACCTCTAACCACACCGTCTTGCATATGTGTGTTTACGACTCCAAATCCTGCTTTTTTAAGATCGATAGCAGATTTATTGTCAAACTTAAATTTATCGAGCGCATTTTGCTCAGGCATAATATGATCGTTCCAATAAAACCCTTCACGACCAGCATCGTATTGAGGGCGACCACCATTGTTTTGACGAGACGGTATTTTTACTCCAAAATTTGAGTAAACATCAATAAAGGAAGGGTAAATGCTTTTT
Source organism: Flavobacteriaceae bacterium (assembly GCA_003443635.1). Taxonomy (NCBI): domain Bacteria; kingdom Pseudomonadati; phylum Bacteroidota; class Flavobacteriia; order Flavobacteriales; family Flavobacteriaceae; species Flavobacteriaceae bacterium. The sequence goes on from CP031964.1 coordinate 1,429,537, forward strand.
CCTGAGAGATCAACTACTACTGCATTTGCAGGAATGTTTACCGAAGCTCCAGTAGCAATTACTTTTCCTTCTTTAATTAATAAGGTGCCTTTTTTAATGATTTGTGTTGGCGTGACATAAATTTTAGCATTTGTAAATGCAGTATAATTTGTGTTTTTAGATTTTACGCCATCATTTTTGGGGAAGTGCTCTTGTGCAATTATCGAAAAACTACACAGAAGCATCGTTAGAATAAGATACTTTTTTATCATATTTAGTTAGTGAAAAATTAGAACTTTAAATATAATGAATAAGAATGCTTGTACCCTATGTTAAGATTTTTTTAACGTTTGCTATAAACTTTTATCTTTAAAATAATTTACTAATAAAGCTACTACATAACTATAACTCTCTATCCCTTTATCCTGGTTATTAGCTTTTAAAAAAGTGTTGTAACTTTTTTTGAAGAAAGGCTCAAAAGGGTTCTCATACATTTTCCAAAACTCTCTAGAATCTTGATAATTTTCTCTAATGCCAATATTGACTGATATAATAAGTTTTCCATATTGAAGTTTATCTCGCCTGTAAACTTCGTTTAAACAATCTTTTAATGCAGAAAGATAACCTGAGTATTTAAAATAGATATCATTATTATACATTGTTGCTAAATTTCCAATGAAATTAGTTTCGTTTTCAGCTGCATAACCTATTTGATGTGCTGCTTCGTGACCAGCAGTATCCGGCAATTTATATAATGGTACTAAACCATTTACTTGGGCTTCATTAGTAAACGGATTTAAATATCCACTAAAGCCCATATATGCTTGTATACTATTATAAGTACATATTTTTGCGCTTTTAGGTGTATATTGAAGCTGTGGGTAAACTTTTGCTAACTCAGAGTAACCATTGCTCATCATTTTTAAAATTTCATTTCGATTATAAGGTATTGTAACCTTTTCTTCTTCACTGTTAGTAATAGCTATATGTATTGCATTCGATTTGACAATTAACTTTTTAGTTACATCTATTAAATCTTCAGTGGAATATTCAGTATCAATATTTAATGTTTTATGAATAGGTAACCTGTAGTAATTCATCCCCCATAAAAAATAAAAAGCAAAATAAGCTATGGATACAGCACATAATATATCTATTAACCAAGCTTTAAAATCTTTAATTATCCTCTTTCTATTAACTATAAGCCATCTAATGACATAGATTATTAATAGACCTAAAAGAATATCTCCAACCGAAAAAGGAATCCACCCAAACATATATCTCATCGTTTTAGAAACGAATTGATAAATACCATGACTGTAATAAGTCTCTACAAATTCAGGATACTGTGATAATAGTTTTACAATTAAGTATTGTGGAATAATACTTAGCGCCAGTATTAATTTTTTGTTTTTGAACATCTCTCAAAAATAAGTAATTTTCTAAAGAGGTATTTTAGAATTGCCTTAAAACAAAAAAGCTTGAATTATAATTCAAGCTTTTTTGATATTTTACATTCTTGCTAAAAAAGAAACTTAATTGACTTTAATTAGTTCGATTTCAAAAACTAATGGCATAAAAGGTTGAATAGCACTTCCTGGTCTTGGATTTGCACCATATGCTAATTCTTGTGGAATAAAGAATTTGTATTTAGCACCTTCTTTCATTAATTGCACACCTTCTGTCCAACCACGAATAACACCGTTTAAAGGAAAAGTAACAGGTTCTCCACCTATTGAACTATCAAATTCAGTACCATCAGGAGTAGTCCCAGCGTAATGTACAGTAACATTAGCTTGAGCATTTTCAGGTTGTTTACCAGTACCTTCTTTAATCACCATATACTGTAATCCACTTGGAGTCACTTTTACTCCTGGTTTAGATTTATTCTCCTCTAAAAAATCTAATCCAGCTTGCTTAACGCCTGCAAATTTAATTTCTGCTTCTGCTTGCTGTTTAGCTAATTGCTCTTGCTGTAATTTTTGACCATAAGCTTGTAAAACTATTTGACAATCTGCTTCTGAAATTACTAATGCTGTAGAATCTGCAACATCCTGATACCCTTTTAAATAAGCGTCAATATTTATTCCAGGTACTTGAGCTAATAACGATTTAGCTTGATTGGCGCCAATTGCATAACTCACAGAATCAATATTAGTAGTTAAGTTTACATTAGTATTTGTTCTCCCTTCATTATTACACGAAAATAATGTTGCTATTGAAACTGTTAATAATAGTATTTTTTTCATTTTTATTGAATTTTATTCTTTTTTTAAATCAAGTAGCGAAAGTATAATTTTTTTTTCTTTTTAAGCACTTTTTAAAAAGAAGCTAATGTTTTATTAATCTTTAATGCTAATAGCTACCTTTGTCACTCTTTTATTAAAAATAATTTATGAATTCAGATATCAGACAACTCGAACCAAAACAGTTATGGAACAAATTTGCAGATTTAAATGCTGTGCCTAGAGCTTCTAAAAAAGAAGAACGTGTAATTGCGTTTATGAAAGATTTTGGAAATAATTTAGGATTAGAAACTTTAGAGGATGAAGTAGGTAATGTTATTATTAAAAAGCCAGCTACAGCAGGTTTTGAAAATCGTAAAACCATAGTTATGCAATCGCATTTAGATATGGTACATCAAAAAAATAATGATACAGATTTTAATTTTGATACTCAAGGAATTGAAATGTACATTGATGGCGATTGGGTTCGAGCTAAAGGCACCACTTTAGGTGCTGATAACGGACTTGGTGTGGCTACAATTATGTCGATATTAGAAAGCGATACGATAGAACATCCAGCAATTGAAGCCTTATTTACAATTGATGAAGAAACAGGAATGACAGGCGCTAAAGGTTTAAAAGGAGGATTGTTGCAAGGAGATATTTTATTGAATTTAGATACTGAAGAAGATGATGAAATAGGCGTAGGATGTGCAGGAGGTATTGATGTAACTGCAACACGTGCTTATAATGAAGAAGAAACCACTGAGATTAAAATAGGATATGCCATTACTGTAAAAGGATTACAAGGAGGACATTCAGGAATGCAAATTCATGAAGGGTTAGGGAATGCTAATAAGATTATGAATCGCCTATTATTTGATGGGTTCGAGAATTTTGGTTTGCGAATTTCTGAAATTAATGGTGGAGGCTTACGCAATGCTATCCCGAGAGAGAGTAACGCAATTGTTGCTATTGATGCCGTTCATGAAGATGCTTTTGAATTTGAAATAGAACAGTTAGCGAATATTATTAAAACAGAATTAAAAACTATGGAACCCAATTTAGAGATATTAGTTTCTAGATCGGAAGTACCAAGTAAAGTTATGGATTTAGGTGTTCAAGAAGGGCTAACAAGAGCGTTATATGCAGCACCTAATGGAGTATATAGAATGAGTGCTGATATTCCTGATTTAGTAGAAACGTCTAATAATATTGCTAGAGTAAGTGTAAAAGAAGGTCAAGTTACTATCGGGTGTTTAACACGATCGTCTGTTGAATCTTCCAAAATGGATCTAGCTTATGCTATACGAGCAACTTTTGAACTCACAGGCTGCGAAGTTACTTTTAAAGGTGATTACCCAGGGTGGACACCTAATATGAATTCTAGTATTCTAAAAGTAATGTCTGAAGTGTATGAAACCTTAAATGGCGAGAAAGCACACGTAGCTGCATGTCATGCAGGTTTGGAGTGTGGGATTTTAGGAACGCATTATCCAAATATGGAAATGATAAGTTTTGGGCCAACAATTAAAGGCGCACATTCGCCAGATGAGCGTGCTAGTATTTCGTCTACTCAAAAATATTGGAAATTTGTTTTAGAGATTTTAAATAATATTCCGGAGAAACAGAATTAAAATAAATATTGCTTATAAAAAAAGAGCTTTATAAATTTATAAAGCTCTTTTTTTATGCTTAATCAAATTAACTATTTAGCTATTCCTACAATTTCTAAATCGAAAATAAGATTAGTATTGGGCGGAATAGGACCATACCCTTGAGGGCCATACCCTAGATATGAAGGAATAAATACTCTAGCTTTATCTCCAACCTTCATATTTAACATCGCTTCTCTAAATCCAGGAACTAAACCAGCAGTTTCATTATATATCATAGGAAAAGGAGCATAGCCATTTTGTTTATCTCTTTGCTCGTTATATTGTCCATTCTTTTTAGCAACATCTTTTAAACACGTATCAAACAAACGACCATCTTCAAAATAGCCTGCATAGTTAATTAATACAGATTCTGTAGATTTTGGTGTAACTCCATTACTTTCTTTTGTAAAAATCATTGCTAAACCAGAGGGTAAGCGTTTTGTGTTACCTTTTAAATTTTCATTTTCAGCAATAAATTTTTCTTTTGCAACTTCGATTAATTCCCTTGCTGCCTTAGCAGCTTCTTCTGCTTTTAATTTAAGGTCTTCTTTTCTTTTTGCTTCACGCTCTGCTAATAAAGGTAATTCTGTTTCCCATGTTTTAGCAGCATTAAATTTTCGAGCATCAAATCCTTTTCTAATGATATTAATTTTCACAATTGTATCTCCTTTTTGTACAGATGTAATTAAATCGGTATTTACTACTAATTCCCCAAAAACAGAATGACAACTTACTCGAGGGTTTTCGCATTGTTTTAAATTACCTTCTTCATCAAAAGCATCTAACCAATCTGTAGCTTTATGTGTAATATAAAATTGACTGCCATTTGTACCATAACCGGAATTAGCCATAGCTAAAATTCCTTTTTTATCGTGTTTTAAATCAGCGTTAAACTCATCTCCAAATTTATAACCAGGACTTCCGGAGCCTGTACCGGTGGGATCACCCCCTTGTGCCATAAAATCATTGATAACACGATGAAAAGTAAGACCATTGTAATATGGTTTTCCTTTATATTGTTCACTCACCATTGGATGCTCTCCTTCTGCCAGAGCTACAAAATTAGAAACTGTAACTGGTGCTTTTTCAAAAAATAGTTTAGCAACCATAGTATCCTTATTTGTAACAAATTCAGCATATAATCCATCTTCCAACTCGGGGTAAGCTTTACTTCCACAGGAAGTTATAAGGAATGTTAATAATAAGACCTTAATGGAATGTTTAAAAACTTTCATTTTAATTTACTTCTTTTTGAGTTATTGTATTTAGTGTTACTTTACATATTATAGAACTATTGCCTTCTATTTGATTATTATCTCCATAAAATCCATAAGCTTTCTGAGATGGAAATAAAAAGGTAATGGTTTCCCCTGCTTTCATTAATTTTAAACCTTCACGTAATCCAGAAAAAAGCTCTTCTTGATCAATGGCATAATCTTGAGGTTTTAGATCTTCTTCAGAATAAATTAATTCGTTATTGATATTTGAGACATTATAATTAAAGTTAACAATATCTCCAAAAGCAGGCGTAATTGTATTCTCTTCAATTTTAGTATTATAGTAATACCAAAACCCATTTTCTGAAGCGATATAGTTTACTTCAGGATTAAGTGCAATAATGTCTTGAATTTGTTTATGCTGCGATGCATTCAACTTCTTGTTAAGTGCTATTGATTGATCTATAAAAGAACCAGTTTTTACAGATATAGGTCTTCTCGCTTCTGGTGTTTTACAAGCTAAAACACTTACAATACATAAAAGTAGGATAATTATTTTTTTCATTAGTTGAGGTCTTGCTTATAATGGGGTAATATACTAATAAATTTCTCAATGGTTTCTTTTAAGCTAAGCTTACTTCTCCCTCCAGCAGCATTAATATGACCGCCTCCATTAAAATGGTTACGAGCAAATTCGTTAACATCAAATCCATCTTTAGAACGGAAAGATATTTTAATAATACCTTCTTGGTTGTGCTCTATAAAAATAACAGCAAATTTTACATCTTTAACAGAAAGCGCATAATTTACAACCCCTTCTGTATCTCCTTTTTTAAAATTAAAACGATTTAGCTCTTCTTGAGATAAACTAATATAGGCAGTGTTTAATTTTGGTAACACTTTTAAATTATCTAATGCTTTTCCTAATAATTGTAAACGAAAGTAACTGTTAGTGTCGTATACATTATTGTGTATTTGAGCATTGTCAGCACCTTTGTCTATAAGGTTTGCAATAACTCGATGTGTTGTACTACTAGTGGATCTGAATCTAAAAGAACCTGTATCTGTCATAATACCAACATATAATGCTGTAGCTATGTTAACATCAATTTTATCTGTATCATCTAACATTTCTATAAAATGATAAATCATTTGACAAGTCGAACAAATTGAAACATCAGAATACAAATATTTTGCATAATCATCAGGTTGTTGATGATGATCTATTAAAATTTTAATGGCTTTAGCTTTAGTTAAAACAGTTTCCATATCACCAGTTCTATGCAATGCATTAAAATCTAACGTAAATATAATTTCTGCTTCTGCTATTAAATTTGTGGATTTTTCTACAGTACTTTCATATTTTAAGATCGTACCCTCCCCAGGAATCCATTTTAAAAATTGAGGATAATCATTTGGAAGAATAACAGTAGCATTATGACCACTTTGTTTTAGATAATGATATAAACCTAAAGAAGAGCCAATAGCATCACCATCAGGATTTTTATGAGCGACGATTACGATGCGTTTAGGTGACGCTAATAATTGTTTTATTTCAGAAATATCTGTTTTTGTCATAAGCAGCGAATATACAATTTTAATGACAGATGCTTAACTAGTGATATGCTACTTTTGTATAAAATTAACCTTTTACATACTTTGTAAAAAGCGATTTTATAATTCAAATAATTGATATGAAAATTTGAAAAGAAAAGAATGCTTTGCATCAAGTTTTAATACAAAACTATTAATACTTGCTAATTTATATAAAAGCATTATTTTTGCGCAAAATTAAAACTATATAATGGCAACAAATAGAACATTTACAATGCTTAAACCTGATTCTGTAGAAAAAGGGAATATTGGCGCAATATTAGAAAAAATTAATGCTTCAGGATTTAGAATTGTGGCAATGAAATTAACGCAAATGACTATAGCAGATGCAGAAGCATTTTATGCAGTACATAACGAACGTCCATTTTTTGGAGAGCTTGTAGAGTATATGACAAGAGGACCAATAGTAGCTGCTATTTTAGAAAAAGATAATGCTGTTGAAGATTTTAGAACTTTAATAGGTGCTACTAATCCAGCTGAAGCTGCAGAAGGGACTATTCGTAAACTATATGCTGCTTCAATAGGAGAGAATGCTGTTCATGGTAGTGATAGTGATGAGAATGCTGCTATAGAAGGTGCTTTTCATTTTTCTGGTAGAGAAATGTTTTAAAAATAAAATTACATAATAATATAAGTGTTAAAACTACAATTTTACGATTGTAGTTTTTTTATTTTAAAATAAAGAACAAGAAAAAAGCCTATCAATATTTATTGATAGGCTTTTACTTGTAATTGAAAAGTATATATCTTAGATTACTTTTACGTTTACAGCGTTCAGTCCTTTTCTTCCTTCTGTTAAGTCAAATTCAACTGCATCACCCTCACGAATTTCATCGATTAGTCCAGAAATGTGTACGAAATGTTCTTTGTTTGTGTCATCTTCAGTGATAAATCCAAATCCTTTTGAATCGTTGAAGAATTTTACGGTACCTTTACTCATTGTTTTAATTTAAATTATTTAATGCGACAAAGATAACATTAAATACTATAACTTTTGGTTTTTTATAAGACTTATCTTCAAAATAATCAAAGGTTTACATTAAATTAATGTTTGAAATTATTTTATAGTAGACAACAATCTAAGTATCATAATACTTAAGCTTGTTAATTACTAAATTTATTTTTTAAAAAGTTTCCTACATTCAGTAGCAAAAAAGCCAGACATCCCTGCTGCGACCCCTCCAATTATACCAGTTATTAATAATAATAGTACTGAATTGCCATTAAGTGGAAGTAAAACGGCAATTTTTTTTGCTAATATAAAATCATTATTACTCCCAAGATACCATGCATATCCCATCCAAAAAACTGCAATAGATAAGAAAGGAGTAAAGAATACAGATGCTTTTTTTAAGGAGATACTAAATCCAGAAATAAAAGATGCTAACATCACACTCCACCAAGGTAGAAATTGAGAAAGTAAAATTGCTAATATTAGTGTTAATACAAAACTTTTTATAATACGACTCATATACTATTGTTTTGGAGTTAGAGTTTGTGTAAAACGAATATCTTCAATTTGGTTAACATCTTGGAGAAAATTAATATTAATGTATTCTCCAGCTGCCCAAGTATCGATAAAATTATCATAATACTTACTACCAGGATTTCCAGACTGCCCGCCAGGATAAATTCCTAAAGCCTTAGGTGGAGAAGACATTTCTACAATCATACGCCATGATGGTCCATGATTTTTGCTTGTAGCATTTACGATACCACTATTGCCCCCAATTGGTAAATTAAATCTTGAAAAAGCGGGTAAGCCTTGAAGTAAATGACCTACATAAGTTGCTTTATAAGCACCCCAATTGTAATCACCATTTTTACTTTTCCAAGTATTTAAACGCTTTGCTGCATTTTTAAAACTAATTAAAAACAAATCTCTAGCGGTTTCTTTTTTACTAGTTTCTACAATGTCCATAAACTCATTATCTGGATCATTTTTAAGAAGTTCTATAGTTCGATAGCTAAATGGATAATCTAATTCAGTATCTTGATCTCTCATTTCATCCCATAACAAGATAAATAGCCTGTTCCACCAAACTTCCCATATTGTTGGAGCAAGCTTGTTAATCTCATTATAAAAATCCCATTGTTGCACTTCACTTAATAGAAGTTCTTCTTCTTCTGTTAAACCTGAAACATCCATTGTTGCGATCATGTACGGTAATAACTCGGCAGCTTTAAGATTAAAATTGTTATTGTGTAAATCTTTAAAATCTTGAATATTAAATGTTTCTTTTGATCTGAAAAAATTATTGATCACTCGACTTCTAGATGTATCGTAACCATCATTAAAATAGTAATATGGATAACTTTCATCGGTTGGTGATTGGTTCGCAGAACTAACAAATCCGCGTTCAGGGTTTTTTGTATGTGCATTATGTTCTTGAGGAATAAACCCTTGCCAATCATGTGTTGGTTTACTTCCGTCCATTAAAAACTTTCCTTGACCTTTCCATTTATTCGGAAATTTACCTTGTACCCAAAGTGCGATGTCTCCCTCTTGAGAAGAGAAAATAATATTTTGAGCTGGAGATGAAAAATCTACAATTGCTTTTTCGTAATCACTATAATTTTTAGCTTTATTAAGTGCTAATAATGCTTTTTGATTATTACCCCCTATATGCCCAGCCCATTTCATGGCATAACCTATTAATTCTTTATTACTATTAAAGTTTTTATCGTAAGTGACCGGACCATGGTGAGTATAAATTACTGTATCTATAACAGTAGTGCTGTGCCTCACTTTTATTTTCTCAACCTTTTTAGAAGTTGCTCTCCATTGGTTATTATAAAAATATTCATTTCTGTTATTATCTTTAAAAGTAATTTTATACCAATCTTTAACATCTCTAGTAGCATTAGTAACTCCCCAAGAAATATTATTATTAAATCCTACTATAATCCCTGCAGCTCCAGGTAAACTTACACCAAATGTGTTTTTTTTCGGAGTTGTTAATTGTAAAGCAAACCAAATAGATGGTAAATTAAGTCCTAAATGAGGGTCATTAGCCAATATAGGATTTCCAGAATATGATTTTTTTGGCCCGACTGCCCAATTATTACTTCCGTTATCTGGATTTGGTTTTGGTAATACCTTTGTAATATGTGCAGTATCTATTAAAGTTAGTTCTGGAGCTTCAGGAATTTTTACATTCCATGATGCCCAACTGCTATCTGTTGGGATAACCGGATCTGCTTCTTTATAAAAATCTGGAAATAGTAAATCAAAACGCTCTTTCCCAAATTTTGTTATTAGATTAGTATACTCCAAATCAGAGTCACCTCCAGACAACATATCTGTCATGAACATTAATAACAATGCTGTTTTTTTTAGAGTCCAAGGTTCTGGCTTATAGTCTAATAATTTATATTCAACAGGATAATTGTTTGGATTTAAAGTTGAAATATATGCATTCACACCATCTCGATATGCTTCTAATTGAGCTTTTGTTTCAGGATCATTTTCCATTATTTTAAGGTTATTTTCAGCTCCAAAAATCATCCCTTTACGACGTTGACGTCTATCATAATTAATAGCTGCCTCACCAATAACCTCAGATAACATACCACCGGCAGCTCTAATCTGAAAATCCATTTGCCATAATCTATGTTTGGCAGTAATATAACCCTGAGCTTTGTATAAATCCGCATCGTTTTGTGCAAAAATATGAGGGATTAAATACTCGTCATAATGCACAGTTACTGGATCAGAAAGCCCAGTAATGCTTAAAATTTCTGTATCATCAAACTCATTAATTTCGTTTTGCCAAACCCCCTGAGAAGGTGCCAAAAATTTACCGATAGGAGGGATGCTTCCAAATTTTGTATTAAGACCATAAAAAATACCTACAGTAAGAAGTAAAGAAAGTATAAATTTAAAATATTTCACAGATTGAGTTTTTTAAAAAAATAAAGCAGAGAAATTACAAAAAAATAATTGATTAAGATTTTACCTCAATACTAACTTTTTAATTAACTCTTTACCTAAGGATTCATTAAGCATCGTAATAATTTTCTCTTTACCATAACTTAATTCTTCACGTAATACAGACGAGCTTAATTGCACATATAGTACATCATTTTGCAATTGCACATTAGTAGTATAACTGTTTACACCATTTCCCATTAAATTCACCCAAGCTTCTTGTACATCAACTTTATCAAGGCCTTTTTGCAATTTATTTTCAGTAACAAATTCTTTAAGGGCATCACTTAATTTTAAATGTTCATTATTACGTTTACTCATAACTCTAAATTTAAAGCTTCAAAAGGTTTATAAGTATATTTAAATCCCTCCGTATTACTAATAATAAGTTCTTTTTTAGTGAGCTTTACAATTGTTTCTTTAAAAAAAGTATCATCAGATGTATAATAAATGTTTAATGAGTCGTTCCCTACTTTTAAAACAAAAGGGGATTTATGCTGAGAAATTAAATATTTACCATCAAACTGAGGTACTACTTTTTTTCGAAAACCTATGGTATCGTTAATTTCAAAATAATCGATTGTAGTATTAACTGTATAATCTTTTAACTTAGTATTATTTTTTTCAACCTGCTGTATTTCCCAATACCCTGTAAGTTCAGAAATATTTTTATCAGGATTATCATTACAAGCTATTAGGATAGAAAATATAAAAAGGAATGAGGTTTTTTTTAACATAAAAAAGTTGTTTAAAACTTAACCAAGATTAAATATCTCATAAGTTTGATGTGCACTCTTAATAGCATTTTCAGTACGATCGTGATGTGTATCACTTATAAAAATTTGTCCAAAATTTTTATCGTCTACTAAGTTAATGATTTGAGTAACACGTTGCTCATCTAATTTATCAAAAACATCATCTAATAATAAAATAGGATTGACTCCACTTTGAGTTTTTATAAAATCAAATTGTGCTAGTTTTAAGGCTATTAAAAATGATTTTTGCTGTCCTTGACTTCCAAATTTCTTAATTGGATAGTTTTCAATTTTAAAATTAAGATCATCTTTGTGTATACCAACAGAAGTATATTGTAAAGCTCTATCTTTATTAATGTTATCGTTTAGTAAAGTATTTAAATCATTTTTAAATAAATCACTTTTATAATCTAAATGAACAGATTCGCTATCATTACTAATCCATTTATAACGTTCTTTAAAAATAGGAATAAAACTTTCTAAAAAGGCTTTTCGCTTTTCAAAAATAACTTGCCCCAATGCGTTGAGTTGAAAATTATAGACATCTAGTGAGTCTTGATTAAAAGTATTATTTATAAAAAAGTATTTTAAGAGAGAATTACGTTGAGATATTAATTTGTTGTAATTTATTAAATCTTGTAAATAATCCTTATCACTTTGCGAAATTACACCATCTATAAATTTACGACGCACATCACTCCCTTCGATAATTAAATCACGATCAGCAGGAGAAATAATTACGAGAGGTAAAAAACCAATATGATCACTAAAACGCTCATAAACTTTGCCATTACGTTTAATAACTTTTTTTAACCCTCTTTTTAACGATACAATAACTTTTTCATCACGTTCTTCTTTTATATAGTTACCGTCTATAACAAAAAAATCTTCGTCATGTTTTATATTTTGAGATGAAACAGGGTTAAAATAGCTTTTTCCAAAAGATAAATGATAAATAGCATCTAAAACATTTGTTTTTCCGATACCATTTGGGCCTACAAAACAATTTATTTTAGAATTAAAGATAAAACTTTGACTGTCAAAGTTTTTGTAATTTACTAAAGATAAGTCTTTTAAAATCATAAACGAGTGCAAATAGCACTAATTAAAAAGTTGTAATCTCTTAAAAAAGAGCTGCAAATTATTGAAAAATAACAAATAAATTACCTTTTTTTTACCAATAAAAATTTTATTTTTGCGGCGCATTAATATACAATATATGGCGACTTACAAGAAAAGAGGTTATAAACCAAAAACAAAAGCTGAAAAGGTTGAAGCAATAGAGGATAACTCTACAACGGCTGAGGTATTTAATACTTTAGATCAGGGAGCTTCTAAGGCAGAGGAGTGGGTTATTAAAAATCAAAAGTATATTTTTATAATTGTTGGCTTGGCTGCAGTATTAATTTTAGGATATTTAGGATATAATAAATATATACAAGAACCTAAAGAAAGTAATGCAATGAATGATATGTATCAAGCACAACAGTATTTTGATCGTGCTGTTAATGATCCTGCAAAAGATTCATTATATACATTATCATTAAATGGAGGGGAAGGTAAGTTTGGAATGCTAGATATCATTAATGAATATGGAGGTACTAACGCTGGTAATTTAGCAAAGTATTATGCAGGAATGGCGTACTTGAATTTAAAAGATTACCAAAATGCGATTACTTATTTAAGTGATTTTTCTGGAGGTACTGATGAATTTAAAATACTTGCTCAAGGTGGAATAGGAGATGCATTTGCTCAATTAAATCAATTAGACGATGCTTTAGATTATTATGATAAAGCTGTTACTATAGGTAATAATGATTACTTAACGTCTATGTTTTTATTTAAAGCAGGAACTACAGCTTTAGAACTTAACCAAAACAACAAAGCATTAGGTTATTTTAATCGAATAAAGAATGATTTTCCAAATGCAGTAGGGCCAGCTCATATAGATGTGTTTATTGGTAAAGCAGAAGCTGCTATGAAAAACTAAATTATGGCTACCATAAATAAAAATTTATCAGCATATGATAAAACAACAATCCCAAACGCGAAAGATTTTCGGTTTGGGATTGTTGTTTCAGAATGGAATGAAAATATTACAGAAGGCTTATATAAGGGAGCTTACGATACGCTTATAGATTGTGGTGCTTCTAGTGATAATATTATACGTCGGAATGTTCCTGGTAGTTTTGAATTGATTTATGGAAGCAAAAAAATGCTCTCACAAAATGTAGATGCAGTGATTGCAATTGGTAGTGTGATTCAAGGAGAAACAAAACACTTCGATTTTGTATGCGAAGGTGTATCTCAGGGTATAAAAGATCTAAACATTATGCACGATGTGCCAGTTATATTTTGTGTGTTAACAGATAATACGTTACAGCAAGCTATAGATCGTTCTGGTGGGATTCATGGTAATAAAGGAACAGAAGCAGCAATTGCAGCAATAAAAATGGTTGAATTAAACAAAAACGCTTAATATCATCTTCAATTCTTCTTATTTTAATATTTTTTGTTAACAATTTTTAGCACTTCAACGCAACTGTTTTCTTGTATTTTGAGTACATTTGAAAGACAAGAATTCTATAATTTTGTTTAAACAACGTAAGAATAAACGCTTTAATTATACTCCACGTTATTCTGATAATGACCGTATAGATGCAAATGTTACATCTAAAAAAGACGAGTTTGCTTCAAAATGGCAAAGAGCTCGTAATACAAATACCCCAAGATCAGGAGCAAGAATTTCGATGAAATTTTTAATATTGATTTTGGTATTATTGTTGATTTGTATGTACATATTAGATGTAAAATTTAGATAACTTAATCTTAGAAGAAATTATGGGTATTTTAAAAACACGTAAAAACAAAAGATTTAATTACACTCCTCGCTATTATAAGAGTGATAGTGATGGCAGCCCTTTTGAGATCAAACATAAGTTTGATAGTTATAGAAAGACTGTAGGTGGGAAATCAGGAATTAAAACAAAAATTAATAACGCTTTAGATGAATTAAAAGAAGAGCCAGATAGAGAAGCCAACAGACGTATATTAATTATAGTTGCAGCACTAGTATTGATATTTTTGTTTGTAATAGATTTCGATTTGTCTATTTTCTTCTAAACCCATAATGGCAGATATTATACAATTATTACCAGATCACGTTGCTAATCAGATAGCAGCGGGAGAAGTGGTACAACGACCAGCCTCTGTAGTTAAAGAGCTTTTAGAAAATGCCATTGATGCAGGTGCAAATACTATTAAACTTATTATTAAAGATGCAGGTAAAACCTTAATCCAAGTTATAGATGATGGAAAGGGAATGAGCGCTACTGATGCTCGGTTAAGTTTTGAGCGTCATGCTACTTCAAAAATAAAAACTGCAGAAGATTTATTTAACCTTCATACCAAAGGTTTTCGAGGTGAAGCATTGGCTAGTATAGCAGCAATTGCTCATGTAGAGTTAAAAACAAAACAAGAACAAGATGAAGTAGGAACTCATATTAATATAGAAGGGAGTGAAGTTGTGAGTCAAGATGTAATAGCTACTCCAAGAGGAACTTCTCTGGCTGTTAAAAATCTGTTTTTTAATATTCCTGCACGACGTAATTTTTTAAAATCAAACACTGTAGAAACACGCCATATCATTGATGAGTTTCATCGTGTTACTTTAGCACATCCGAAAATTAGTTTTTCGATGTATCATAACGGAAGTGAGCTATTTAATCTTCCTGTAAGCAATAATAGGCAACGTATTGTTAATATTTTTGGAGGTAAAACAAACGAAAAATTAGTGCCAGTTGAAGAATCTACAGAAATCTTAAAAGTCGAAGGGTTTATTGGTAAACCTGAGTTTGCTAAAAAAACAAGAGGTGAGCAATTCTTTTTTGTAAATAATCGTTTTATTAAAAGCCAGTATTTAAATCATGCTATAAACTCAGCTTTTGATGGCTTATTAAGAAACGGTACACATGCAAGTTATTTTTTATACCTGCAAGTAGACCCTAAAACAATAGATATTAATATTCATCCTACAAAAACTGAAATTAAGTTTGATGATGAACATACATTATATGCTATTTTAAGAGCAGCTGTTAAGCATAGTTTAGGACAGTTTAGTATTGCTCCTGTTTTAGATTTTGAAAGAGATAAAAATCTTGATACGCCTTATGATTTTAAGAATAAAGACGGAAATGTTCCTAATGTAGAAGTTGATAGAAGTTTTAATCCTTTTAAAGAAGAAAAAACAAGTTCAAAGTTATCACATGGCGTAATTTATAAGAAAGAACCAACAACAGGTTGGGAAAGCTTGTATGTAGGATTAGAATCTAAAAGCAATCTCTCACAAGGTGAGTTTAGTGAAATGCAGTTTGAAAGCGATACTGTTACCCCTTCATTTTTTGATGACAATCAATCACCTTCAGCTCAAAATACATTTCAATTACATAACAAATACATTGTTAACACCATAAAATCGGGAATATTAATTATTGATCAACATCGAGCACATCAACGTGTCTTATATGAAGAATTTTTACAAGATATTACCGTTAAAGAAGCTGTAAGTCAGCAATTGTTGTTTCCTGTACGTTTAGAATTTTCTAATACTGAAATAGAATTACTACAAAATTTAAAAGATCAGTTAGAGCAAACAGGATTTGTGTTTTCTAAATTAAAAGATGGAGTGGTTGAATTTTCAGGAGTACCAATTAATATGGTTGAAGCTAGTGTATCTTCTATTTTGGAACAGTTAATTAGTGATGTAGAAAATGAAGTGCCTGATAGTAATTTTAGTCAAACCGATTTGCTAGCAAAATCATTAGCAAGAAGCTTAGCAATAAAAACAGGGCAACGACTAACTAATGAAGAGCAAGAACATTTGGTGAATAGTTTATTTGCTTGTAAAGAACCTAATATTTCACCAACAAATAAATCAACATTTGTAACAATGCGTGTTGAGGATATTGATAAAAAATTTAATTAAGACACCTCGAAAATTCAATAAAGAATGATGAGAATTACAGATACGGTAAAACACTTATTAATCATTAACGTGGTTATGTTTATTGGTACTATTTCTATAGGAAATGGAGAATTGTTTTACCAATGGTTTGCGCTATATTTTCCAAAAAATGATTTATTTCAACCTTGGCAGATCTTTACACATATGTTTATGCATGGAAGTCCAACACATATTTTGTTTAATATGTTTGCATTATGGATGTTTGGGACAGCAGTAGAACAACGTTTAGGAAGTAAGAATTTTTTATTTATTTATATTTCAGCAGGGTTAGGAGCTGTTCTTTTTCAATTAGGATATTATTATTTTAAATTCTACTCAGGAATGGATCTATTAACTAGTGGAGGTTTTGATCAGGGACAAATAATAGATACTCTATCATCTAATGTAAACACTTATGATAGAAGATGGGAAAGAATATTATCTCAGCAACAATTACAAAGTTTTGTAGGAGTGTTTAATGCATCAATGGTAGGTGCGTCAGGTTGTATTATGGGAATTTTAGCTGCATTTGGTATGATGAACCCAGAAGCAAAACTGATGATGATCTTTTTGCCAATTCCTATAAAAGCAAAGTATTTTATTCCAGGAATTATTCTTTTAGATGTTATTTCTGCAATTTCTGGACAATCATTTTTTAGCCCAAGTAATACGGCATATATGGCTCATGTTGGTGGTGCAATTACTGGATTTTTAATCATGTGGTATTGGAAGAAAAACCAATTTAATAAACATCGTTGGAATTAAAATGACATCACTTACGCAAGACATACAAGACAAGTTGAAACGTCTTACTACTTTTGAAAAAATTATAGCAATCAATGTTGTAGTTTACTTTATTGGTTGGTTGCTTGCAACTACACAAACTAATGTTTTTAGATCTGAAAGTTTAAGCTGGTTAGAGTTACCTAATACTTTTTCTGAATTTATTGGTAAACCATGGTCTATTATTACATATGGATTTACACATTTTGAGTTTTGGCATCTCTTTTTTAATATGCTTGTATTGTATTTTGTTGGGAGATCGTTTTCAAATTTATTTAGTATAAAAATAGCATTGAATGTTTATTTTTTAGGTATTATAACTGGAGGCCTTACTTTTATTTTAATATATGCATTATTTCCAAATGGATTTTTAAGTAATGTTGGTGCTTTAGTTGGCGCATCAGCAGGTGTACGTGCTGCTTTAATTTTTTTATGTGCATACATGCCAAATAAAGAAGTTGGTTTTGCGACTATACGTTTTAAATTAATGTACGTAGGTATTGCATTAGTTTTTTTAGATATAGTGGGTTTGTTTGGTGATAATCAGGGTGGTAATATTGCTCATTTAGGTGGAGCTCTTTTAGGATATTTTTATGCAATTCAATTAAAAAAAGGAATAGATATAGGAAAAGGATTTGAGCGTTTAATGGATAGTATAACAAGTTTATTCTCTAAAAAATCAAAAACAAAATTAAAGACTGTACATAAAAAGAGTAAGAAGAAAACTTATGCAGGGCATACTAAACAAGAGTTTGATGAGTTTAATACTCAGAAACGTATTGATATAATACTCGATAAAATCAGTAAAAGTGGCTATGATAGTTTAAATGAAGATGAAAAAGCGTTTTTGTTTAAGGCTGGAAAAAAGTAAATTATATGAAGAAGTTAAATACTTTAGACAAATTAGTGTTTTTCTTCAATTTATTTATAGCTATAATGCTATTGTTTTCTTATGTATTACCTTATGTACAACCTAAAAATTTTGCATTTCTATCTGTTTTAAGCCTTGGTGTACCGTTACTTATTGTATTAAATATTCTGTTCTTAATTTATTGGCTTCTTAAAGTTAAAAAACACTTACTAATATCTCTAATTGTATTAATTATAGGTTCTAAATATGTTACATCTTTATATAAATTTTCTTCTTCTAAAGATATTGAAAGCACTGATAATATTTCATTGATGAATTATAATGTGCGCTTGTTTAATTTATATAATTGGATACCAAGTAACAATACGCAAAAAGAGATTGTAAACCTTATAAAAGAAGCTGCGCCAGAAATAATTAGTTTTCAAGAATACCATCCACACGCAGATGTTGATTTATCATTTTATAAATATAAATACGAATCACTCTCAGGTTCTCGAATTAAATATGGTCAAGCTATTTTTTCAAAATACCCAATTATAGATTCAGGTTCTGTAAAGTTTCCCAGTACAGCCAACAATGCAATCTATGCGGATATTGTTAAAGATGAAGATACCTTACGTATATATAATGTTCATCTACAATCTTTACGTATTCAATCAGATCTAGAACAATTACAAATGGAAAACTCTGATGTGCTTATCGAGCATATAAGTGATGCTTTTGAAATACAACAATCTCAAGCCGAATTATTTATTAAGCATAAAAGTAAATCTCCTTATAGAGTTATTGTGTGCGGAGATTTTAATAATACTCCATACTCGTATGTGTACGATAAAATTAAAGGTGATTTAAAAGATGCTTTTCAAGAAGCTGGAAATGGTTTTGGACGTACATTTGATTTTAAATACTTCCCAACACGTATCGATTTTATACTTACAGATCCATCTTATTCTGTTAATAGTTTTAAAACCTACAAGAAGAAATTGTCGGATCACTATCCAATAATGGCTAAAGTAAGTTTACATAAATAAACAATCTATACTGTCTGCTAAAATATGAATGCATAATCCGATACCTAATAATCGTGTTTTTTTGGGGATTAGTAATATTATATATAAAGTTATTGCAATACTTGAATGTAGAGGGTGGAAATTAATACTACATCTATTAGCATCAAAAATAGGAGTTGCTAATAAATGATCTAAATCAATAAGCATTGTAGAGAGCATTATAATTAGCGCAATAATAAATTTATTTTTATAAAATAGTAATGCAATAATTATAGGTACAATAAAATGAACACCATAATGTAATGCTGATTGAAGCATTATAAGGGTAAGTTTTGAGTTTCTAAATATTGGAATGCATTAGTACCTTCATTGAAGAGTAAATCTAAAATACTAAGATTATTTATAAAACCGTGTTTAGATTCAAAAACTTGTGTATAAGGTGTAAATAAAGCTGCTTTTTCTTTTCTAACATTAGCAAGATAACGTAGATCAATACTATCTGAAACTTCAGTTTTGTAAACTGTTGATTTCTGATATGGAATCTCTAATTGCAAGCATTCTAAAATCCGATCAATGCATTCAAAATTAAAATCTAAAATATAATTATATTTTTTATGAAATAACGATGCTAATTCGTCTTCATAGTATTCAAAATAAGGTGATGTTCTATACGCACTTTGCAAAGATTTCCAATGCTGTGATTGCCAATAAGTGTCATTTACAATCTTAACATCTTTATAAAGTTGACGGTTTTTATGCGTATGACTTATAGGAATGTTTAAAGCTAGTTTTCCATTAGCTCCATAAATATAAGTTCGATTTCTGTAGGTTTGCTTTTGATAATTATCAAAAACTTCAAAAACAAGTGTTTTTGCCTTTGCAATAGCTGTAAAATGACTAATGTTAGGGAAATATGTTGGATGTAAAAGGATGTTCATTTATCTACTTTCACTCCTGCAAAAGCAAGAATTTAAATTACGCTTTTTTACGTTTACGCCATTTTTTATATCCGAATATTGCTAATAAAGCTGCTAAAAACGGAATTAAATATGAAGTGCGTTCGCCATTACCATGTACTGTAGTAAACACACGATCCCAACGTATTTTCCAATTTCCTATACCGTCATTAATACCATCAATACTCATCCAGATAAATACAGGCTTACCAACCACATGGCTAAAAGGTACAAATCCCCAAAATCTGGCATCTATTGAGTTATTACGATTATCTCCCATCATCCAATAATAATCTTGAGTAAAAGTATATGTAGTTGTCAACTCATCATTAATGTAAATTTGATTTCCTTTTACTTGAAGTTTATTGCCTTCGTATTCGGTAATTACGCGTTTGTAAAGAGGTAAAACATCTACGTTAATATCAACAGTAGTTCCTGCTTTAGGAATGTAAACAGGACCAAAGAAATCACTATTCCATTTATACTCTGGATCGTGAGGAAATATTGAAGATTCTCTTTTTCCTTTTTCATTTTTAAATAATTTGATAGATGCAACATTAGGATGATTTTTAAACCTATTAAAACTTTCATCAGAAATTGCAGGAAATAAAGCAACAGAACTATTTTGATTATAGTTTGGGAAATCTGTGATATTATATCTATTAGCTAATTGAGAATTATTGAATCTTCCATTTTTTGTTTCTACTATATATGAAAATTGTAGATGCGCTCTATCTGGTAACTCATTTTTAACACCATTTATATATACATAACCATTGCGAATTTCTAAAGAATCTCCAGGAATACCAACACAACGTTTTACAAGATTAGTTTTTTTATCTATAGGTTTATAGTAATTTCTATCTGGATTGAAATTATTCATGTCCAACAGAGTATCTGCAGGTTGGTTAAATACTACAATCTCATTACGATCTATTTTTTCAAATCCTGGAATTCTTAAATAAGGAAGTTGTAATTTATTTTTCCATGATGTTTTATTATTCTCAATTTTATCGTCAAAAAGATAAGATTTCTTTTTAAGTACAGGAATAGTATCATGTACCATAGGAGCTGCAACAGTAGTCATAGGTGCTCTTGCTCCATAATGAAATTTACTAACAAATAAGAAATCTCCAACTAATAATGACTTTTCTAGAGATGATGATGGAATCACGTAGGGTTGCATAAAGTAAGTATGTACCAAAGTTGCAGCTACAATAGCAAATAAAATAGAGCTTACCCAATCTCCAGATGAGCTTTTAGGTTGTAAACTCCTGTCTTTTATATACTCAACATTCAATACATAATTTATATAATAGTTATAAAACCCTAGGGTAATTAAAGCTAAAAATGTATCTATGTATGTATTTTTACCATAACTTCTAGCAGTTTCTACCCAAACTACAGGAAACATAATTAAGTTAATTATAGGAAGAAATAATAAGATCGTCCACCAAGGCGAACGATTAATAATTTTCATTAAAACTATTGCATTATATACAGGAATAAAAGCTTCCCAGGCTTGTCTGCCAGCTTTTAGATATAATTTCCAAGTTCCTAAACCATGAACAACTTGAATTATTAAGAAAAATATAAACCACTGCATTAATGTCATAATTGTAATTTTTAGTTGTTAGTTTGTAATAGATCAGCTTTATGCGTTACAGCTTACTAAGGTATTAACCAATATTTAACACATCATTCATTGTATATACTCCTGTTTTTCCCAGTAGCCATTCTGCTGCAATAACTGCTCCTAAAGCAAAACCATTTCTGCTATGAGCAACATGCTCTATTGAGATTTTATCAACCTCAGAATTATAATCTATAATGTGAGTACCTGGCACATTTTCAATACGCTTGGCTTCAATAGGTATTGAATTAGTTTTTGCCTGTGTTCTTAATGACCAATCCTTATATTCTGAGTTTTCAATAATCCCTTCTGCAAGAGTAATTGCTGTCCCACTTGGCGCATCTAGCTTTTGAGTGTGATGAATTTCTTCCATACTCACATTATACTGCTTAAGAGTACTCATCATTTTTGCTAAAGTTTTATTCAATTCAAAAAAGATATTTACCCCCAAGCTAAAATTTGAAGCATATATAAAACCACCTTGCTTTTCATTGCATAAAGCTACCATATCATCGTAATTATCTAACCAACCTGTAGTACCAGAAACTATAGGAATACTATGATTTAAACAATTAGAAATATTAGCTACTGCAGAACTAGGGATGCTAAAATCTATAGCGATATCAGCATCAGTTATATTATAATTTGTAGCATCTCTACCGATTTTTAATACTATGGTATGACCACGATCTAAAGCTATTTGCTCTATTACTTTTCCCATTTTACCATACCCAAGTAATGCTATTTTCATTTGTATATTTAAAATTTAAAATCTAAAGTTAATCCAAGACTTGTAGTGGCATCGCGTTCGTCAAACTTAAAATGTGGCTTTAATGCTAGATTTTCATCAATATTAAAGCTTAATAAATGAGCACTTACATTAGCTTCTATAATGTTTAACGCATAAATACCAATGGTTACTATTAATGCGAGATCTCTATTACGACTTAGTTGATCTTGAGCTCTAATAAGGCCATCTTGCGAAATTCTAGGAGTTGCTAGAGGGTTTCCATTCGCATCTGTTCCAAAAAATTCGTCATCTGAAAAACCAGCTAAACGCCTTTTAAATGCATCTCGATAACGATTAAATTCGTTATTGTTACTAATGTAAAATGCAACACCAGTACCAATAGCTGCATAAACAATAGGGATTTTCCAATATTGTTTATTATAAGCTTGACCAAGACCAGGTAATATTGCAGAATAAAAAGCAGCTTTAGAAGGAGCTAAAGGATTTATCCTTCTTTTTTTTATATCAAGATCCTTTACAATTATATTTTTATCATCTAACTGCTCTTCAACATCTTTATTTTGTTTTTCTTCTTGAGCAGAAGCTAAAAAAGGAAGCAGGAAAATGCTTAAAATAATAAAAAATTTATTTTGCACTTTTTACTAGTTTTTGAATTCGGTTAAAATCTTCTTCAGAATGGAAAGGGATTGTTATTTTACCGCTACCATTCTTTGCTATTTTAACGTCTATTTTATGACCAAAGTATTCTGAAATTTCTTTAATTCCTTTCTTTATATATTTTGGAGTTTCTTCTGTTTTAGGAGCTGTAACAACTTTTTCTTGTTGGTAATTTCTAACTAAAGATTCCGTCTCTCTAACAGAGAGTTTTTTAGATAAGATAATTTCGTATATGTCCAATTGTTTAATATGATCATCAATATTAATAATTGCTCTACCATGTCCCATCGAAATAAATCCATCTCGCATTCCTGTTTGTATGATGGGATCTAATTTTAATAAACGTAAGTAATTGGAAATTGTAGATCGTTTTTTGCCAACACGCTCACTCATTTGCTCTTGAGTTAAGCTAATTTCATCAATTAAACGCTGATAAGACAATGCAATTTCTATAGGGTCTAAATCTTGGCGTTGAATATTTTCTACTAAAGCCATTTCTAATGATTCTTGATCATTAGCAATACGAATATATGCAGGAACAGTTTTTAAACCAATTAATTTTGAAGCTCTAAAACGGCGTTCTCCAGAAACTAATTGATATTTATTAAACCCTGTTTTTCTAACAGTAATAGGTTGTATAACACCAAGTTCTTTTATAGAAGATGCTAATTCACGAAGTGACTCTTCATTAAATGATGTACGAGGTTGAAATGGGTTGACCTCTATAAGATTAAGATCTAATTCAACAATACTGCCTATAACTTTATCTGCATTTTTATCTTGTACAGATTTAATATCATTTTTAGGATCCTGTAATAATGCAGATAACCCTCTTCCTAAAGCTTGTTTTTTTGTTGCTTTCGCCATCTAAATCCCATTTTTTGTGATTATTTCCTTAGCCAAACTTAAATAATTGGCAGCACCTTTACTACTTACATCATAATTAATAATGCTCTCACCATAACTAGGTGCTTCTCCTAATCGGACATTACGTTGAATAATAGTTTGAAATACCATTTCGTTAAAATGCTTTTGTACTTCTTCAACAACTTGATTAGATAATCGTAAACGCGCATCGTACATGGTTAATAATAAACCTTCAATATCTAATTCTGGATTATGAATTTTTTGAACACTTTTAATAGTATTTAAAAGTTTACCTAATCCTTCTAAAGCAAAATATTCACATTGTATTGGTATAATAACTGCATCTGACGCAGTCAATGCATTAAGAGTAAGTAATCCAAGAGAAGGAGCACAATCTATTAATATATAATCATAAGACGATTTTAAATGCGATATAGCTTTTTTAAGCATATATTCTCTCTGCTCTTTATCTACAAGTTCAATTTCTATTGCTACCAAATCTATATGAGCAGGAATAATATCTACATTAGGGGTATTTGCAGAAATTATAGCTTCTTCTGCTGTACATGTATGTTCTAATAACTGATAGGTGCCTATCTGTATTGTATCTACATCAATACCTAGGCCAGATGTAGCATTAGCTTGAGGGTCAGCATCAATAAGTAATACTTTTTTCTCTAAAACTCCAAGTGAAGCTGCTAAGTTTACAGAAGTTGTGGTTTTACCAACTCCTCCTTTTTGATTAGCGATAGCAATAATCTTGCCCATAAACGTTTATAGATTTAGTGCGATAAAAATACGATTATTTATGGGTTTAAAAAATGAAATTTATAACTATATAAGGATTACTTTTTACCTAATATGTAAGCAGCTTTAAACCCGAAGTTTTGATTTGAAACCCTTAATCTATTATCTTCGAATGGACTTAAATTTGAAAAATATTTTGGTGTGAATGATAGAGAAAATCTAAAGTTTTGTATAGTTACACCAGCTTCAATGGAAACAGAAAGATCAGTGTTTGTTTCGTCTATGTTTCCTCCTAATTCATTTAATGATCCAGCTATATTTTCTGTAATAGTATAAGAATCAACACTAAAAGTAAAGTTAGTTCTGATAAAAGGGTTGACTTTAGCTTCAGGTAAAAAATTATATCTTGGACCTATAGATGCTAATATTGAATTTTTATCAACTGAGAGAGCATTAATACTGGCATCACTTTGAAAACTATACCCTAGTCCAATATCGAGAAACAATTTTTTTCTAAGTTCATTAAAATAAGAAGGTGAAAAATTTACATTCGCAAAAATTGAAAATGTATTTAAACTTTCATCAAAAGGGACATTGGTAGTTCCTGGAACAACAAATTCAATTTGCTGTGAAAGGTAAGATGCCCCTAATTCTACATTAATAATTCCTTTTTTCTTTGAAAATTCTAAATCTTTAATTTGTCTACCAGAGAATGTATATTCATTAGTATACTCAGCACATTGATTGTAGTTTTCAGTATATTCTTTAATAGAACTATAAGTAAAACGATTACCGTTTAATGAGCTTCTTACATCAGGGCAATCTTCAAAAAAAACAGTTAAAATCCCTCTGGCTTTGTCTCGAGATGTAACATAAGATTTATATCTTATTAATTCTTTCAGTCCTGATTTTTTTGATTCAATAATAAAATTTGTAGAATTTACATCTTTATATAAAGAAGCTTTGCCAGTCACTAAAATTTCTGCAATTTTAATAGTTTTATCTACCTGTTTTGTAATGTAAGTTTTATTATTACCGTTATATTTTAATGTGAGATTGGCAGTATTTAATACATTAATAATTTCATTTGAATTAGTAGCTTTAAATGTTAAAGATGTGGTTTTTGCATTTACTTTATTAGAAAAATTCCCCGAAATAATTTCATTGGATCTAGAGATTTCCCCAGGGTAATTAAAGTTTTGAGCATTGGTAAAAGTAAAAATGGATAATAAAATGATGGTAAGTGTTTTTTTCATAGCATAATAATTTTAATTAAATAACTAAAGATGAGTAAATTTAGTTATTATTTTATTTTTCTTTTTCGGAAAGATAATTAACAAAAACCATTCCTTTTTAAAATAAAATAAAATTATTTTTTTGATTTAATACTATAAGTAGAAATAAAAGCCGTCAAAAGTGCTACAAAAAATGTTAATATTCTGGAAGTAATATATTTTTCTTCCATCCCGGTGCTTATCCATATAATTGTAAATAAAACTCCAATAATTATAGTTAATAATGCAGCTTTACCATGAAATCGTTTCCAAAAGAGAGTTAGCATAATCACTACAGAAAAAGTACCACCAATACCCGCCCAAACATAAGAAACTAGTGTAAATATTAAATCGGATGGAGAAATATAGGCAATTACTAAAGCGATAACAGCTAAAAGCGCTGTGATTATTCTAGATCTTAATAAACTCTTTTTAGGATTAATTTCTTTTTTTGATAGTGGTTTAATTAAGTTTTCTGAAAGTTCTGTTGCAGACAAAATAAGTAGTGAATCGGCTGTAGATATCATTGCTGCAATTGCTCCAGTAATTAAAATAGCAGCGATAAAAGGAGGAAAAACCTCCAAAATTACTGCAGGCATCACAAATTCACGGTCTTCTAATCCATTGGGTCCAAAAATTGCAATTCCTATCCAACCAATACATAGTGCTCCTATGTACGCAATAATAGTCCAAAGTACCCCAATATTTCGCGCTTGCTTGGCTTGTTTAGTGTTCTTTATAGCCATAAACCGCATGCTTAATTGCGGTTGACCTCCTAGATAACCAAAAAACCAAGAGAAACCACTCATAATAATGATACCTGCTCCAAATCCTTTTAAGCCACCTAACATCGAATTATATTCTGGCCCCGCTTTTTGCAAAGCTCCGGAGATAGATTGTGCAAATAACTCAGGGTGATTAGATATATATATAAACCCCATAATTGGACCTATAATAAGTGCAATAATCATGACAATAGCCTGTATAACATCAGTGTATACAACACTTCTAAATCCACCATAGATAGTATAAGGAACAATGATTGTTGCAGTAATTAGCATACCTAATTTAGGGTCTATATCAAACATAGTATGTAATGTTTTACCACCACCTAAAAATTGTGCGCCAACATAAAAGAAAAAGAAAAACACAATGGTTGAACTTCCAACAATGCGAATCCATTTACCTACATCACCATGTCGCTTAGATAAGTATTCAGTAAATGTATTTATTTTATATTTTTCGGCTTCATCTCTTAAGCGCCAAGCCAAAACAATCCATGCAAAAATAATACCTGCGACACAACCTATAGCTGTCCATATTTCTAACAAACCAGTGGCATATGCCGCGCCAGGTAAACCTAATAATGCCCATGATGATTCTCCTGTAGCACGTTCAGATAAAGCTGCTACCCATCCTGGTAAATTACGACCTGCAATAGCATAATCTTCACTAGATTTTACTTTTCTACCTTGATATAAGCCCCACAAAATTAATAGAGACATATACGAGATCATAACGATAAGTAATTGCAGTTGGTTGTCCATAGGAGGTGTTTAAATTAAGCTTTAAATATAGTAAAACAATGATATTCTTTAACATTTAGAATTATCAATAGTAACAAATTTGAAAAAGATTAATCAATCAAGATTTCTAAAATTTTAATAGCTGCATCACTAATTTTAGTACCTGGACCAAATACAGCTACTGCACCAGCATCAAATAGATATTGATAATCTTGTTTTGGAATCACTCCGCCTACAATCACCATAATATCTTCACGACCATAGCTTTTAAGAGCTTCTATAACTTGAGGAACTAATGTTTTATGTCCAGCCGCAAGAGAAGATACTCCTAAAATATGAACATCATTTTCTACAGCTTGTTTAGCAGCTTCTTCTGGTGTTTGAAACAAAGGACCAATATCTACATCAAAACCGACATCAGCATAACCTGTTGCAACTACTTTAGCTCCGCGGTCATGACCATCTTGTCCCATTTTGGCAATCATAATACGAGGTCGACGACCATCTTGTTCTGCAAAAATATCTGCAAGCTCTCTGGCTTTTTTAAAGGAATTATCGTCTTTTATTTCTTTACTATACACTCCACTAAATGATTTTATTTGTGCTTTATAACGTCCAAATTCATCTTCAAGAGCATCACTAATTTCTCCTAAGGTGGCACGCTCACGAGCAGCTTTAACAGCTAAAGCTAATAAATTTTCTTGTCCTGAACGAGCAGCTTCAGTTAATTTTAATAATGCTGTTTCTACTTTATCAGAATCCCTTTCGCTTTTAATTCTATTTAAGCGTTCTATTTGTGAATTACGAACGGTTTGGTTATCGACCTCTAAAATATGCAACGGATCTTCTTCATCTAACCTATATTTATTAACTCCTACAATAACATCCTGCCCAGAATCTATTCGAGCTTGTTTACGAGCTGCAGCTTCTTCAATGCGTAATTTTGGTATTCCCGCTTCAATGGCTTTGGTCATACCACCTAGCTCTTCAACTTCTTCAATAAGAGACCAAGCTTTTTGAGCGATATCGTTTGTTAAAGATTCTACATAATAACTTCCAGCCCAGGGGTCGACTGTTTTTGTAATTTTGGTTTCTTCTTGTAAAAATATTTGTGTATTTCTCGCAATACGTGCAGAAAAATCTGTAGGCAATGCAATGGCTTCATCTAAAGCATTGGTATGTAAAGATTGCGTACCTCCAAAAGCTGCGGCGGCTGCCTCAATAGTTGTTCTGGCTACATTATTAAAAGGATCTTGTTCAGTTAAACTCCATCCCGAAGTTTGACAATGTGTTCTTAGTGCTAATGATTTTTCATTTTTAGGATTGAATTGTTTTACCAATTTTGCCCAAAGCATACGTGCTGCACGCATTTTAGCGATCTCCATAAAATGATTCATTCCAATTGCCCAAAAGAAAGATAGGCGAGGCGCAAAAGTATCAATATCCATACCTGCTTCAAGACCTTTACGTATATATTCTAATCCATCGGCAAGTGTATAAGCTAATTCAATATCGCAAGTTGCACCAGCTTCTTGCATATGATACCCAGAGATACTAATGCTATTAAATTTAGGCATATAATTACTGGTATATTCAAAAATATCTGAAATAATTTTCATTGATGGTGTAGGAGGATAGATATAGGTATTCCTAACCATAAATTCTTTTAAAATATCATTTTGAATGGTTCCAGCTAATTGTTCAGGAGATACGCCTTGTTCTTCTGCTGCAACAATATAAAATGCTAATATTGGTAGTACAGCGCCATTCATTGTCATAGATACGGACATCTTATCTAAAGGAATCTGATCAAACAGTATTTTCATATCCTCGACCGAATCAATTGCTACACCAGCTTTTCCAACATCTCCCACGACACGCTCGTGATCTGAATCATATCCACGATGAGTTGCTAAGTCAAACGCAACAGATAACCCCTTTTGTCCAGCAGCTAAATTACGTCTATAAAAAGCATTACTTTCTTCAGCTGTAGAAAATCCAGCATATTGGCGAATTGTCCAAGGTCTGCGCACATACATTGTGCTATATGGGCCACGTAAATTTGGAGTAAGTCCAGCTGCAAAGTTGAGGTGTTCTAAATTTTCAATATCACTTTTAGAGTAAGTTTGTTTTACCTCAATATCTTCAGCAGTAAGAAATGAACTTGTTGGATCTTGTTCTTTTTTTACTGCTCCTCCTTTTAAATTTATATGTTGAATATCTTTTCTACTCATTATCTAAACGTTTTTGTTCAACAGTTTCAGCTAAACGTTTTTCAATAATTGGTTCTATTAAAGTTTTTCGAGTATTTATTTTTATAAATGGATATAATTCCAAATCGTGTTTCATTTTATCATTAGGGTTTGGATGTTTATTGGTACCCAATAATACTTCCTCTCCGTCATTAAATAATGTTTGTTCTTTTATAGCACTTTCCTTTATTTTACGCTGAATTGTACCTTCTTTAAGTTGCTGTAAAAAACCACCATTAGTTTCAATATCTTTAAATAACTCTAATGCTTTCTCAGCAAACTGATGGGTTAGCTCCTCAATATAATAAGCACCATCTGCTGGATTATCAATTTTATCAAAATAACTTTCATGTTTTAGGACAAGCAATTGATTACGTGAAATACGCTCACCAAACTCGTTATCTTTATGGTAAATAGCATCATAAGATAAATTGCAAACAGTGTTTGCACCGCCTAAAATAGCACTCATACACTCAGTCGTTGTGCGCAACATATTTGTGTTATAATCATAAAGTGTTTTATTTCGTTTAGTAGGGGCCGCTATAATGTGGCAATCGGTATTAATATTATATTCTGAAGCAAGAGTGTTCCAGAGTAATCTTAAAGCTCTAAGCTTGGCAATTTCGAAGAAATAATTGGTGCCAATAGAGGTATTAAAAATTACTTTAAGAGATTGCTTATCATCATTCGCAATGATGTTATCAAGATGATTTAAATATTCGTTTGTATGTGCTAGTCCATACGTCAATTGTTGAATAATGTTTGCTCCAGCATTTTGATATAAAGACATGTCTACACCAAAGCTTAAAGTTTGCTTTACAATCGTTTCGAATTTAGAGTGATCTTCTTTTAAATTAGAATACCAATTCCCTGATTTAGCTAAATTGCCAATAATATCTGTATGAATAGAAATTTTTGCTTTTGCAGCAATTGTATTTAATTGTTTAACAAAGCTTTCTGAAAGGAATTGAAGTTCAAAATGTAATGAAATAGAAGTAAGATCGATATTCTTTATTAATTCATCAATAGAAATATCTTCTGATGGAATTATAAATTTAATACTTTCAGCTCCTCTATTTAATATATCTATAGCTTTTATGTTAGATTTTACTACATCTGCTACAAAAATAGATTGACATACGTCCCATTTTGAAGCTTCTGTTTTGATACCTTGAGATAGTTTAAAATCTTCTAAATGATAAAAAGGTTTTACATCTACTCCTTCAATAGAATTCCAAATTAATGTGTTATTATAATCAGCTCCTTTTAAATCTAATTGTATTTTTTGTTTCCAAGCTTTAATTGAAACAGGTTCAAATTCGTTGAATAATGATTTACTCATTCTCGTTTTTAATTTTGATGCTATCTTCGTATTCTATAATATAAATTTCTTCATTATCTTTCTTCATATGATATTTTTCACGGCCATATTTCTCTATGCCTTTATCATTACTTAATTTTTTTATGTCTTTCTGATCTTTTTGAATTTCATTTTGATAATATGCTTTCTCTGCTTCTAAATCTTTAATATCTTCATTCAATTCATTATGAATAAACCAAGAATTACTATCAAAAAAGAGCATCCAAACAGAAAAAACAATAAATATTAAAAAGAATAAATTTTTAAAGGGTTTTAAAAAACGTTTGTATTTATTTGGAAATTTAAGCATTATAGACGATCGTTAATAATAGTTCTTAAAATATTAACTGCTCCAGTGTTGTATTTGTTGTTTGGAATAATAATATCTGCATAATCTCTTGTTGGTTCAATAAATTGCTCATGCATTGGCTTTAATGTAGTTTGGTATCGAGATAGTACTTCATCTAAATCTCGACCTATCTCTGAAGTATCACGTTTTAATCGCCTTATTAAGCGCTCATCGCTATCGGTATTTACATAAACTTTAATATCGATCATATTTCTCAGATCAGGATTAGTAAGGACTAAAATACCTTCAATAATCATTACTTTTTTTGGAAGTATTTTTATAGTATTATTAGTTCGATTATGTTCTACAAACGAGTATACAGGTTGATGAATAGCTTTTCCAGCTTTTAAAACCTTGAGATGCTCTACTAATAAATCAAAATCAATAGAATCTGGGTGATCGAAATTAATTTTAACACGTTCGTTATAACTTAAATGCGAATTATCTTTATAATATGCGTCTTGCGAAACCACTCCAACTTCCTTTTTAGGGAATTCTTTTAATATCTGATTTACAATTGTAGTTTTACCACAACCAGTTCCACCAGTGATTCCTATAACTAACATTGGTTTTATTTTAATTTAGTTATAAAGTTAATCAAATATATGAGCAATTATTTTTTTATTCCTGCAACTTCTTCTTTAGTTATCATTTTGTTATTTTCATTACCCCAACTATTGGTAATGTAGTTCATAACATCTGCAACCTCATCATCTTCTAAACCTAAGCGAGCCATAAAACCATTATAAGTTTCGCCATTAACTGTAATTTCTCCTCGTTGCCCATATTTTATACCCTTAATGCTTGCTTCTCGATTATTTTTTAAATAATCAGAACCGGCGAGAGGAGGGAAAGTACCCGCTACTCCTTTACCTGTAGGTAAATGACAAGTTACACAAAAATCTGCATAAATTTCGGCTCCACGTTTAATGCTTTCTTTTAGTTTATTAGCATCTTGTAGTGTTGTTTCGTTTGAACTTGAAATATTTACTAACAATAAAGATATTACAGTGATACAACTTAGTATAAGTGTTTTCATTTTATGTTTTTTAATTTTTCAATTTTATTTTTTTGGCATAATTTTTATAATGCCTTTTCCTTCTACAGCAGCGTAAATGTAACCATCAGGTCCTTGACGTACATTACGTATACGCCCTAAACCATCTAATATCTTTTCACGCTTAACTACTTTATCACCTTTAAGAATAACGCGTTCTAAATATTCAAATTTTAAAGATCCAGCTAAAAGGCTTCCTTTCCAATCAGGATATATATCAGAAGTTACAAAAGCCATACCACTTGGAGCAATAGATGGTACCCAGAAAAATAGTGGTTGTTCCATTTTAGGTAAAGCTGTGTTTTCTGTAAAACTTGTTCCGTTGTAGTTAATACCATAACTAATTGTTGGCCATCCAAAGTTTTTTCCTTTTTTAATGATATTTATTTCATCTCCACCACGCGGCCCATGTTCGTGCACCCATATCTTACCTGTTTTTGGATGTTTAACCATCCCCTGTGGGTTACGGTGCCCGTAACTATAAATTGCAGTTTTAGCATTTGGTGAATTTACAAATGGATTATCGGATGGAATACGTCCATCATCATGTATTCTGTATATTTTACCACAATCACGAGTAATATCTTGTGGATTTACATCTCTATTTCCTCGATCTCCAATAGAAAAATATAAATAACCTTCGTTATCGAACTCCAAGCGAGAACCAAAATGCTGCCCTCTTCTTGAGTTAGGACCAGCTTTGTATAATAATTGATTTTCTACAAATTTGTTGCCTTCTAATTTTGCTCTCATTATAGCTGTGTTTCCGCCATCACCAGCACCTTCAGCGGATGCAAACGAAAAATAAATCCATCCGTTATTTTTATAATCCGGATGTAATTCAAGATCTAATAAACCACCTTGACCACGAACATAAATATCTGGTAAGCCATCGATATAAGTTTTTTTACCATCTTTAAAATGAATTAACTCTCCAGACTTTTCTGTGACAAGCATACTTCCGTCAGGTAAAAAAGCCATTCCCCAAGGAATTGCTAATTCTGGTATAACAGTTTCTACAGTATAATTAATTTCTGAAGGAGCTTCTGCTAGTATAGTAGATTGAATTTGATTATTAATAGCAGAATTATTCTGAGCACAAGCAAAATTAGCTGTAAATATAATTGCAAGTAAAAGGCTTAAATTTTTCATTTGTTTTGTTTTATGAGTACTTGAAAATATAATGAATGAATTTGTTGTTTTTTATTTGAACGGTTAAAGATACTACATTAATTAAAAATTATAATTAACATTAACACCACTATAATAATTCACAGGATTACCTGGATAAAAAAATCGAGGCGCATTACCACCAAATCCCCTGGCATTTATAAGTATTTGTGAAGCGTATTCTTCATCAAAAACATTATCTAGTCCAAAATAAGCATTTAAATTCCATCTTTGATTGATAGCTAATTTATAACCTATTTTTAAATTAGTGAGATTATAAACTTCTGAAAATTGAGAGTTACTATCTGTTATAGGAATACGACCTACATGCTGAAAATTAATATTTCCATAGAGACCTATTTTAGTATTAAAATCAATTCCTGCATTTAATACTTCGGATGGTACACCAGTTAAATCATTTCCAGAAAAATTATTGTCATCATCAATAAATTCTTCAAATTTAAAATCATTAAGCGTATATGTTAAAAATGTATTTATAGATAATTGCTCTTTTTTTAACCACTGATAATCTAGAGAAACTTCTAAACCATCATTTTGAGTTTCACCTGCATTAATACCAATAAACTGATCATCAGCAGTACGACGTGATACTAATAAGTTACGAATATCTAATCTAAAAACTGAAACATTGTATTGTAAACGATTATTAATGAGAGTCCCTCGTGATCCAATTTCAAAGTTCCATCCTGTTTCTGGTTCAAGTTCTGTGTTTATCTGACCATTTGGTAATAATGTTTCTTGAAGCGTAATAGGAGAGAAGCCATGACTTGCATTAGCAAATGCACTAATATTATTAGTGAACTCGTGTGAGATACCAAATTTTGGAGATACAATACCATCAAATCTAAAATCACCTGATTGATCTGGGTTGCTTACTGAAGCTATAAAACGATCGTCAAGGTCATAAGCTGTTTGATTAAAATTTACACCAATAGATAATCTCGTTTTCTCTGATATATCGTAATTAGTATCAAAAAAGATATTGTAATAGGATCTGTTTTCTTTAAAATCTGATAAGCGATCACCTTCTACACTACCAGTACCAATAGGGAAATCAAGATATAAATTTTCGAAAGTTCCAGATTTTAGGCGATCATTAAAAAACTCTCCTCCAAATGTCCAATTAAGCTGTTTGTTAAATAATTTGAAACTCCCTAATAATCTACTTCTAATACCTATAGCAAATAAATCTTCTTCTAAAATATTAAAAGGCCTAGGTTCATACGATTTTCTAAACGAAGTAAATACGCTTGTTGTTTGTTTTAAATTATCATGATATTGATGATTCCAAGATAATCCAAAGATTCCACGTTGAGAATCTTCAAATCCTTGTGCTTGCCCCCAAGTAAAAGCAGCAGCTCTAGGATTATTTATAAATGTATCTTCATTAATTGAACTCGGGATAAATGCTTTTAAATCGACATAACTTCCTAAAAAAGATAGCTCGTCTTTTTTTCCTAGGTAATGATTTGTATTAACTGTAACGGTTTGCCTGTCATACTCGTTATTATCTCTATAACCATCGCTATGTGTGTTACTATAAATTGCCCTAAAACTATTTTTATTAGTTCCGTGGTTTATATTTATAGTTTCTTTTATTAAACCAAACGATCCAATATTAAGTTCTCCACTTACATTTGTTTGATTAAGGTATGAATTCTGTGGTGTGAGATGTATCGTTCCTCCCAAACCAGCACCATAAATACTTGAAGCTGCCCCTTTTATTATTTCTAAACGAGAGATTGCACCAAGCTCAAAATCTTCTATTGTAGTTTCACCATTTCCTGTGGTTAATGGAATATCTTTAAAGTAAGCACGTATATTTGCGGTACCAAATAAATTGCGAGCACCTATCCCTCTAATTGTTATTCGATTAGTGTTTAAAGCACCACTTTGTTGAAATACACCAGGAACTCGATTTAATACCGAAGCAGTATTATAATCATTACCTCGATTAATATCTTTTTGAGTAATGATACTTGTGGCTGTTACTGATTTTTTTAATGATTGAGGAATATTATTTGTACTAACAAGAACTTCGTTTAATTCTGAAGGCTCAATAGACATTTGTATAATTATATATTCTGAACCTTCTGATATTGAAATTTCTAAATCTTGATACCCTGTTTTTTTAAGCTGATATGTTCCTGAGGTTACCTCAAACTTACCATTAGAATTTGTAGAAGTTGCTAAATTATTTTGAGTATTAAGAAGCGTAACCTTAGATAAAGGGGTTCTATTTTCACTATCAATCACTTTTCCTTCTATAGTTTGTTGACCATAAATAAGATTGGAAAACATAATAATAATAAATAAAAAAATCTTTTTAAATGCTGAAGAATAGGTTAGTAATGTCATTTATTAGTTTAAAAATCAAGGAACAAAACTAAGTGTAAAAAATGAGTTTAATTTCAATTTTTTCTAAATCATATGTTAATTTTTAAGGAATAAATTTGATTACTTGTCTTAAATAAAAAAAGGCTGTCGAAACTTCGACAGCCTTTTATTACCACAATAGTTTATTGATTGACTAATTCAAATAATTAATTTATGGATTTTAATTTTGAACCAATAATGGGTTATTATCTGTTGCACGTTGTGGGATTAACCATTGCCATCTTGGATCTCCAGCTGGTACAGTTTCAATTATTGATTGCGTTGGATTAAAGTTAGAGTTTGCGAAATCTCTATCTAATGGTAAATCCATACGTTTTAAATCATAAAATCTAAATCCTTCACCCCATAACTCAACACGTCTTTGTATTAAAATTTCATCAATTAAATCTTGACCTGTGTTAGTAGATAATGTATAAGCAGCATCTCTAGCTTGAGCCATTGGTAATAATGCATTAGCAGCACCAGGATCGTCTCCCATTCTTGCTCTCGCTTCAGCTTCAATTAAATACATTTCTGATACTCTCATATAAGGTTGATCCATACGGCTATCTCCTGTACCTTCAGCAATAAATTTCTGATTAGTATACGGGAATCTTTGGTGACGACTAGATATTTCTACCCCAGGTGGTAAATCTGGATGTGTTCCGTCTGGTGAAAATAATCTTGCACGAACATCTGTTGGAGATATTTGATCGTATAATAAACGGTTAATTGACTTAGGATTACCTCTAATATTAGATGAACTAAAGTTTCTTGAAACCCATGCTCCGTAGTTTCCAAATAAATCTGTTTGATCTTCTTGAATTGAACTACCCCACATCCATTCACTACTTTCTAAATTTGTAAAATTATTAAAGTAATCTGCTTCATTCATTAAAGTAAATCCATTTCTAGCAGCAACTGCAGATTGTGCAGCCATAGGATAATTACCTTGCACTAAGTAAACTCTTGCTTGCAATCCTTCAGCCACACCTTGACCAATATTTGAATCACCTCCTCTACCTGCACCCGCAAGTAATGGAATAGCCTGAGCTAAATCTGCGTGAACTTGAGTATAAACTTCTTCAACTGTATTACGAGGAAGAGCTTCTGCATCTGTATCAGTTCTTATAACCACTCCTAATTGTGTGTTGTTTCCACCTGGAACATATCTACCTCCAAAAAGTTGTACTAATTGGAAATGCGACCATGCTCTATAAACCAAAGCTCTACCTAAAGCAATATCTCTTTCTTCCTGAGGACCTACAGCATCTGCTGCTCCTCCAATAATTGTGTTTGCATTACGAATAATTCTGTAATAAACTCTATATGGAAAATCATCATTAGCACTTAATGCACTAGTATGACTAAGCCATTGTCCAGTCCCAATAAACCAACCGTTAGCACGAGCATTCATTACATAATCATCACCTAAAACTTCGTTTTGAATCATGATTGATTGAATACCTGTTCTACCTTGTGCTCCGTATCTTATATATAATGATCTATTAATACCGTTTAATAATAGATTTAAATTACCAGTTGTTGCAGTCGCAGAAGAAGCTGATACTGCATCGGTAGGGACTCTTTCTAAAAACTCCTCTTCACAAGAAGTAAATACTATGCCTATAAGTAATAGGCTTAATACAATTAATTTGTTACGTGTTTTCATACTTATTTTTTTTAAAATGTAAGGTTTAAACCAAGAGTGATCGTTCTAGCTGGAGTAAATGTATTTGTTGTGTTACCATTAAATGTTTGAGTGGCATCAAGACCTCTTCTTCCATTAGCTTGAAAAATATTCTCTCCATTTGCATAAATTCTTCCTGCAGTTATTCCTAAATAATCATTGATTTTAGGAGAAAGATTATAAGCTAAACTTACTTGTCTTAATGCTAAGAAATCTGAAGAAATTAAAAATCTGTCTGATAAAACGTCAAAATTAGCTAATTGACTTGCATCTAAACGAGGTTGATTAGTAATATCTCCAGGTTGTTGCCATCTGTTTAAGATATCTCTAGCAAATGCAGTTCCAGCTCTACCTGAGTGTAATAACTGTTGGTAATTAGTATCTAATGTCTCACCTCCTAATTGGTAAATGAATGTCATTCCTAATTCAAATTGCTTATATCTAAAGTTATGCGTAAATGCACCAGCTAAATCGTATACTGCAGATCCTATGAAAGATCGTAAAGCATCATTTTGATCTGTAGTTGCAACAGTACCATCTGCTTGTACTCTAACACCTGGATCTCCTGCTACTGCTAACTCTGGATCGGCAACATAAAGTGCTGCTCCATCTGCTGGGTCAACTCCTACGAAATCTCTTATAAAATATGCAAATAAATCACCACCTACTCTTAATCTTTGGCTATTACCAACTGTTATTTCTGCATTATCGTCTGGTAACTCTGTAATTTCATTTTTTAAAGTAGTACCATTTACATTAACATTCCAGCTAAAATCTTGTGTTTTTATAGCTTCAAAATTTAAGTCAAACTCAAATCCTCTATTAAATAAACTTCCGATATTTGCAGGTGCTGTATCAACTCCATTTTCACGTGCTTGTGGTACATTAAATAATAAATCTTCAGATTCTCTATTGTAATATTCAAAAGTACCGTTAATTCTATTATTAAATAAACCAAACTCTATAGCAATATCAGTTTGAATATTCGTTTCCCATGTTAAATCTGGATTACCACCAGCACTAGCTAATAAAATACCAGGATTTGGACCATCATTTAAACCTAAATCAAAAGTATCTAAAGCTGGGAAGAAACCTAAGTTGTCATTACCTAATTGTCCGTAAGAAGCTCTTAATTTAAGATCATTAACCCAACTTACATTATCCATAAAGCTTTCTTTTACTATTCTCCAAGAACCACCTACAGACCAGAAGTTACCCCATCTGTCGTTTATAAACCTTGAAGAAGCATCTCTTCTAAATGAACCAGATAAAAAGTATTTACCGTCGTAGTTATAATTAGCACGAGTAAAGAAACCTTCTCTAGTTAAAGTAGATAAACCTGAATCGGCATTAGTTGTTGTTGTAAAGTTAATAAGCTCTGTATTACCATCTACAATTAAACCTGTTCTGTTTGCTTGTAAAAATGTAATATCTTGTTGGAAACTTTCATGACCACCTAATAAATTAATATTATGATTACCAATACTTTTATTCCACTCTATTAACTGTGTGTAGTTTTGAGTGTCTATGATTTGTGAAAATCTACTAGCTCTACCATCAGGAGAAGCATCACCAACTACTGGGTTACCAAAAGTAATATTGAAGAAATTACGTCTATCTAAAGATGCATTAAAAGTTGCTTTAAAATCTTTTAAAAACGTAAACTCAGCATAAGTTCTAGCACCTAATGTACTAATAACGTCTCTATCTGTATTTAATAAATTTTCTAAAATTACATTTCTACCATTAGTAATACCTGCTCTGGTATCACCAAAATCGAATTGACGATTTCCATCATCATCTAATACAAAATCACCAGTAACTGGATCATGTAAGAATACTGGGAAAATTGGTGCGATAGTTCTAGTAGTTGCAAAAGGATTTACTAAACTATTAGTAGCACCAGCATTACCATTATTAGATCTTGAAGATGCAGCTGATAAATTAATACCAGTTTTAAACCAATCGTTTAATTTAGTATTTACATTAATACGTGTGTTAAATCTTTCAAAGTCAGAACTTACAATAAATCCTTCTTCTTTAAAATAACTTAAAGATGCAAAATAATCTGTGTTTTCATTTGCGCCACTATAAGTGAAATCTGCATTTTGTTTATTACCAGTTCTTATAAGTGGATCTTGATAATCCAAATCAGTAAATAATAATTGAGCATTTGGATTAAGTAATCCATCCGTTCCTACTATTTGATTATTAGGAACATTAAATGGGTTAACTCCAAGGGCATCAAAAACATTATCTGTAGCAAATTGATTTGCAGTGACTAAATCAGATCCAGAAGTTATTTGTTGATTTCTAATAGACTCCCATATTAAAGGATAATACTCTTCAGCAGTTACTCTTCTGTATTCTTCAATACTTCTATCAGTAAAACCTTGACTAACATTTAATGTAAATGTATTTTTACCTTGCTTACCTTTTTTAGTTGTAATGATTACAACCCCATTAGCAGCTCTATTACCATAAAGAGCGGTAGAAGCAGCATCTTTTAAGATACTAAATGAAGCAATATCATTTGGATTTATACTCGAAAAACTACCAGAAAACTGGCTTCCATCTAATATAATTAAAGGTGCTTGAGATGCGTTTACAGATCCAAAACCTCTAATACGTATAGCTGGAGTTGAACCAGGTTGTCCATTAGCACTAGTTAATCTAACACCTGCGGCAGCCCCATCTATTGCTACTAAAGGATTACTTAATCCTCTTTTTTCAATACGTTCAGTAGTAATTTGTGTAACAGCACCTGTTAATTGTTCTTTAGTTGAAGTACCATAAGCAACTACTACAACTTCATCAAGTGTAGTATCTGCAGCTAAAGTGACGTTAATTGTATTAGAAGCACCTACAGTAATTTCTTGTGTAGTTGTCCCAACATAACTAAATACTAAAACATCTCCTACGCTTGCACTAATGGAATAATTACCATCAAAATCTGTAGAAGTACCAGTTTGAGTCCCTTTAATTTGTACTGAAACACCTCCTAAGGGGAGATCTCCATCAGTAACAGTACCTGTAACTGTTTTTGTTTGCGCAAAGCCAATTTGCACTAATAACACTAACGATAGTGTTAAGATAAATTGTAATCTTTTTTTCATGAGAAAATAAATTTGTTTATAGAATTGGTTAGTATTCAGTGTTAAAACTAGTAAAAATATTGTAATGAAATGTTAAATTTCATAAAAATATGTTAGTTATTATCATAAATAAGACTAATGAATGTTAGTTGCGTAAATGAATATGTTTTTTATCGAATAAAAACGTATTTAATCGATAATTTGTGGATTTCATCAAGAATAAATGAGCGATTTTTTAAAAATCTGTTAATAAATTATATGTAAGGAATTAAACAAAAAAACTACTTTTGCCTAAGTATAACAATGAATACAAATTATGTCTGATACAATAGAAAGAGTAAAGTGTTTAATAATAGGATCTGGTCCTGCTGGATATACAGCAGCGATTTATGCAGCTAGAGCAAATATGTTTCCAGTATTATATCAAGGAACACAACCAGGTGGGCAATTAACTACAACTAATGAGGTTGAAAATTTTCCTGGATATAAAGATGGCGTTACTGGCCCAGAAATGATGATTCAGTTGCAAGAGCAAGCACAGCGTTTTGGAACTGATGTTCGAGATGGTTGGGTTACTAAGGTAGATTTTTCAAATGATGTTCATAAAGTATGGGTTAATGATACTAAAGAGATTCATTGTGATACTGTAATTATATCTACAGGAGCATCAGCTAAATATTTAGGCTTACCTTCAGAACAAAAATATTTGCAATTAGGAGGAGGAGTTTCTGCTTGTGCAGTGTGTGATGGTTTCTTTTATAGAAATCAAGAAGTTGTGATTGTAGGGGCTGGAGATTCTGCAGCTGAAGAAGCTCATTATTTATCTAAACTATGTACAAAAGTAACTATGCTTGTTCGTCGTGATGAGTTTAGAGCTTCCAAAATTATGGCTGCTCGTGTAAAAAATACTCCGAATATTGAAATTTTATTTAATACTGAAACAGATGAGGTTTTAGGTGATGGTCAAGTCGTAACAGGTGTTCGTGCTAAAAACAATGTTACTGGAGAACTTATTGAAATTCCAGCTACAGGATTTTTTGTTGCCATAGGGCATAAGCCTAATACAGATATTTTTAAAGATTATTTGGATTTAGATGAAACAGGATATATTATTAATGTTCCTGGAACTTCTAAAACAAATATTGAAGGGGTGTTTGTATCTGGAGATGCAGCGGATCATGTTTATAGACAAGCAATAACTGCAGCAGGTACAGGATGTATGGCAGCTCTAGATGCTGAACGCTATTTAGCAGCAAAAGAATCTGTAGTAGAAGTGTAAAATATTGAGTATATATATTAAGGTATAAAAACCCAAAGCATTTGCTTTGGGTTTTTTGTTGGTTAGTTTAATAAATATTTAATTTTTTGACTAAAACTCGTTTATTTTATGAATTAATGTGTTTTCTATTCTAGGAGCGTGACTAACTCCCATAGTTACAATAACAGTTTCTCCTTTTTCGATCAGTTCTAGTATTATTTTTATCATATGTTCATCTCTCGATAAGTTAGAACTATTCCATATGTCATGAAAATAACCAGGCCACCCGTATCCAGTTGAATAATTTCTCCATTCAATATTTGGAAAATCTGATTTCCAAATACTATCTATTTCTTCCCAGGAAACAATAGTATTTCTTAAATGATCGTAATCTGTCCTTTCATTGATTAGTTTTTGAAGCTTTTTTTCAGGATCTTTTTCTCTTACTTCTTTAGGAATACTAAAAAATGGTCGCAAAGAATAAAACATGGCTAATTTCTTTGCAGAGTATTTATTTATTAGTAATTCAATTTCATCTTCACGTGAAGGTTCCCATGTGTATAAATCAATACGATCCCTTTTTGCAAGATCAGAAAGTAAACCTCCTTCACCATACTCTTCGATAGGGTCTTGAAGCCATTTGAAAAAGAAACCTAATCGCCCTTCGACTAAAGCTACTGTTGGTTTATATTCATTCCAATAATATCTTATAGAATCAAATTGAGTATCATTGGCATCAGAAGTATGATTAACTCCAAGTACTATAACTTGCCCTCCTTTTTTTGATTTAATATTATAAATATATGGCCTTCTATGCTTATTTACGATACTATCCATATATGTAGACATATCTATAATAGGAATATCAAGAGTAAATTGTTTTTCAGTTTTATAAAATGCTGGAGATTTCCATACAACTCCAAAGAAGAATAATAGTAAAACAAAAACAGTAATTATTGATAAAGAAATTATTAATTTTTTCATCATCATTACTAAAATTTATTGCCTTCTGATACTTCCAGAAACGCCATCTTTTTTACTTACTTTTTCTGGATTACCATAATATTTTATATCAGCTCCACTTGATGCTCTAGCATATAATTCTTCAGAAGTGTTTACTGTAATATCAGCTCCACTTGATGCTTTAACAGTACTGTTTTTTGCTTTAAGATTACCCGCTTTAATATCACTGCCACTGCTAGCATCTGCGTATAATTTATCTGTAGTCCCAGAAATACGTAAATCACTGCCACTTGAAGATTTGCAATCTACAACTTCTGTGTCAACTTCAATCCTCATATCACTTCCACTAGACACAGATAACTCTAAACTATTAGCTTTTATAACATTTGTAGAAAATACATCACTACCGCTTGATGATGATATTTTTTGAATATTTTTTATAGTTACCATTACTTTTCTAGATTTTGAAGACTTAATGTTTTCATCTGCATAAATTTTTAAAACATCTCCTTCAACTTCTGTGATAATGATATCGTGTAAATTCTCGTCTGCTTCTACGGCTAAACTTACATCATCACTTTGTGTGATGTATACATCTAAACCACGACTTACTTTAATTTCAGAAAAATTATCACTTAGCGACCTATCTTCTATTTCTACATTACCATTTCCTCTTACCCCTGCAAAACCAAAGCTGGAATTAAATTGGCAAGACACAAGCATTAAGCTTACTATAATACCTATTATAAATTTTGTTAGTGTTGTCATAACTGTTCGTTTTTTGATTGATTTTATAAATGTACTTTTTAAGAATAAATTAGTTTAATATTTTTTACCCAACTGTTCTTTTTTAAGAGTGAATTGTTATTAATTATTTTTAGATTTAATATTTACTCCACTAGAATCTATTGTTGTTTTAATATTTTTACCTTCTATAACAGTTTCTTTTTTATTAGCTTCAATATTAAGATTCCCTTCTTTTATTTTTAGCCCATCTTCTTTATTCAACTTAAGTTCAGAACTTTCATTTTTTATGTCAATGCTTAATGTTTTACAATCTAAACACTCAGTATCTCCATCAATAACTTTATGAGTTTCTCCTGTTTCACTATATGAAATAATGTTCCTACTCGATCTATAACTATTTAAAAAAGATCTAGTATTCCTGTCTAATTTAAATGTAGTTCCTTCTGGTAAGTATATAATGATTCGTATGTTCT
Source organism: Flavobacteriaceae bacterium (assembly GCA_003443635.1). Taxonomy (NCBI): domain Bacteria; kingdom Pseudomonadati; phylum Bacteroidota; class Flavobacteriia; order Flavobacteriales; family Flavobacteriaceae; species Flavobacteriaceae bacterium. The sequence continues at coordinate 1,473,804 of CP031964.1, forward strand.
GGTTTCTAAATTTATTAGATGTATCTGTTAATAAATAAGAATCTAAACTTAATATGTTATTATTTAATGAATAATTATATTCAATATTACCAGCTTTTTCTCTAGCATCTTGATAACTTCTTCCATCAGAATTTTTTTGAACATGAATGGATGCAATAGAATCTTCAGTAGATCTAATTATTAAACGTACGTTAGAAGAGTATATTTTCTTTTGATCATCTTCAGTTGTAACAATTATTGTATTGTTATTACGATATAATCTACCAGATCTAGATTCATAAAGATAATCATTACCAACCATTTTAATATTTAAAGCGCTGTCTTTTGAAATATTTAATTGTGTTTTTTCAGTAGTGCCAGCATCAATTACATGTTCGGTAAATTCTCTAACAGACATAACACTTAATACTAAAAATGAAGTGAGCCATAAACCTAATAAGGTGAATTTAGCAATTTTACCAATAGATTTTAAGTTGTTTACGAGTATTTTTAATCCTAATAAGAAAATAAAGAAAAATGGTATCCCTACAGCAAAAAACGTTAGTAAGGCAATAAGCCAAACTGGTCCTCCAGAAATATTTCCGGCTTGTACATAATCCATCCACCAAGGGTTAAAAAATGAAGAAGTTCCTACTGAAAATAAACTTATAAATAAAGCGATTAAAGTTGAAGCGCCTACAATTATAAGTATAACACCTACAAATTTTGCGAAAATTTTAAAGAAGAACATAATTACATCTCCAAGGGCATCAAAGAAAGACCGTGAATTATTTTTTGTTTTATTATAATCACCATTTTTTACTTTGTCTGTAACTTCATCTATACTTTCTTTAACATTACTAAACCCTTCTTTTACTTTTTGTTCTATATTAGTAATGTTAATAGGCTTTCCCGTCATTGCTAATTTCTCAGAAGTAGATTCTGCAGACGGCATTAAAACCCATAACAAAATATAAACGAAAATACCAGCACCACCACCAAAAACAAGAAGCACCCATATTAAACGGATCCATAAAGGTTCGATGCCAAAATAATGACTCAATCCAGATGCTACTCCAGCAATATATGCATTGTCTTTATCTCTATACAATTTTCTAGTAGATTGTGATTTCTTTTTAGAGAACTGTGTTTGTGGTTCGTCTTCAAAAATTTCTTCATCCACAATATAATCTTCGGGTTGCCCCATAATTGTAATAACATCTTCTACTTCTTTTATAGAGATAACTTGTTTTTCATCTTTAACGCGCTCATTAAATAATTCAGCAATACGAGCTTCTATATCAGAAAGTATTTCTGAACGTCCTTGAGAGTCTGTGAATGAACGTTTAATAGCCTCAAGGTAGCGTTGTAATTTTGAGTATGCATCTTCATCAATGTGAAAAAATATACCAGCTAAATTTATGTTGACTGTTTTATTCATTTTTTTGTTGTTTTTTTACTTGTTACTAGGTTAACAGCATTTTGTAGCTCATCCCAAGTACTATTTAATTCGTTTAAAAATAATTTTCCTGTTTCTGTTAAACCGTAATATTTTCTTGGAGGTCCAGAAGTGGATTCTTCCCAGCGATAATTTAATAAGCCTGCATTTTTTAAGCGCGTTAATAAAGGGTAAATTGTACCTTCTACTACTAACAACTTAGCGTGCTTTAAAGTCCCTAGAATCTCAGCAACATATGCGTCATCATCTTTTAATACTGAAAGTATGCAGTACTCCAAGACACCTTTACGCATTTGAGCTTTTGTATTTTCTATCTTCATGTGTTTGTAATTGTTTTTTCTATAATCACATAATATTTAATTAATCTTAAGTGATGTAGAATTTAAATTTGTAATAACTGTTCATTTTTTGATTGATGATGGTTTGATTGATTGTGATTGATGAAAATTTTATTTTAAAAAAGGAATCGTAAGAGGGTATTTATATAACTCTCCTTGATTTGCTTTTTTAGTTGCTATAATAATAAATATGATCTCTAACATAAATGCTGCAGCTGCTAATAATCCAACTATAATAGAAAACATAATAACGTTAAAACTCTGATGCCTAGAAATATGAAAATCAAAATCATAAAAGTTCCAGAACTCAGGGAATTCTATAGAATTAACTACTCCAAATAAAAATAAAGGAATAGATAAGCAACCAATAAGTATTGTATATAATAAAATACTTAACTGAAAATTTATAGCTTGTTTGCCATGTACATCTACAAAATCAGATTTTTCCTTATTCACGCTCCAAAATATAAGAGGAATTATAAAATTCCCTAATGGGATGAAGAATTTTGATAGAGCAGATAAGTGTATTACAGCTGCTAAATTTTTATGGTGAGTTGTTAACATAATTAAAACATATAATAGTTTCTTATGCAAATATATATCTTTTAAAAGGTATTATGCAAAACATAGTACTTAAATTTAACATAAATTTAACAATTTAGAATATTTACTTTTTTGTATATATTAGTAAAAAATAGAAGTTAAGTATGAAGGTTACCCCTCGTAAGATCAATGTGTTTTTAATGCTTAAACTCCCTTCAGCATATATCTGTGGCGTACGAGTAAAGAAAATTAATTCTAAAGGGTGTATTACTTCTGTTAGATTAAAATGGATCAATAAAAACCCATTCAAATCTTTGTTTTGGGCTGTTCAGGGGATGGCAGCAGAGTTATCTACTGGAACTTTAGTAATGCTAAAAATTAAGGAAAGCGGAAGAAATATTTCTATGTTGGTGGCTAACAATAATGCTTCTTTTTTAAAAAAAGCTGTTGGTCGAATAACTTTTGAATGTAAGGATATAGATATAATTAACGCTGCTATAACAAAAGCTATTCAAACTAAAGAGGGTCAAACCTTTTGGGTTAATGCTAAAGGAATAAACAAAGAAGGCATTCAAGTATGTGATTTTAATTTTGAATGGACAATTAAACTGAAGACTTAGATTTGTGTAACAAAACTTAAAATAGGATTACTAATAATTTGAATCAATTAAAAAAATATAATGACAGCACATGAAATAGATTATAAAATTTACGGAGAAGAAATGCAATTTGTAGAAATTGAATTGGATCCACAAGAAGGAGTTGTAGCAGAATCAGGTAGTTTTATGATGATGGACGATGGGATTAAAATGGAAACTATTTTTGGGGATGGATCTCAAAAAGATCAAGGCTTCTTAGGGAAAATATGGGGAGCAGGTAAACGTATCCTAACTGGAGAAAGTTTGTTTATGACAGCTTTTTATAATGAATTTGTAGGAAAACGAAATGTTTCTTTTGCATCTCCTTATCCTGGAAAAATTTTACCGTTAGATTTAACAGAGTTTAATGGCAAATTTATTTGCCAGAAAGATGCGTTCTTATGTGCAGCTAAAGGAGTTAGCGTTGGTATTGAATTTAGTAAACGATTGGGGAGAGGGCTTTTTGGAGGAGAAGGATTTATAATGCAAAAACTTGAAGGAGATGGAATGGCTTTTATACATGCTGGAGGGACATTAGCTAAAAAAGAATTAGAATCAGGAGAAACTCTAAGGGTGGATACTGGATGTATTGTTGGTTTTAGTCAAACCGTAGATTATGATATAGAATTTGTTGGAGGTATAAAAAATACCATTTTTGGAGGAGAAGGTTTATTTTTTGCAAAATTACAAGGACCAGGAACTGTGTATATTCAATCATTACCGTTTAGTAGATTAGCTGGTAGAGTATTATCATCAATACCTAAAGGAGGCAGAAGTAAAGGAGAAGGAAGCATTTTAGGAGGCTTAGGAGATTTACTGGATGGAGATAATAGATTTTAAATAAAAGTGGATTATTTTTTTATAGTCGTATGTTAAATGTTTTCATAAATTTTTAAAAGACTGTAATTTTTTATATATATTTAGACTGAAAAAAAGAAAACCCGCCTATGATGTAAATTTACATTTACCCTAATATTAATTAAATTTATAGTAATAGATTATGGCAAGAGCAATGTTTGAGTACACTAAAACGGTACTTAAAAAAGTCAGTTTTGATACTGCATTGTTCTGTAAAGAGGTACAAAAAGCAATAAAGCGATTATTACCTTACGAGATTGAAGAATTAAAAATTTTCGTACAATCTTTAGTGATACAGAACCCACAATTAGATCAATGTTTAATTTATTTAAAAGCATAATAAAAAAAGCGACACAACTAATGTCGCTTTTTTATTTTTGCAAAGGGCTTATAATATTTACATTCTGAAAAGCTATGGCCCCTCTTATAATACCAGAAATAACTTCGTGAAGTGCTTCTATAATTTGTATTTTGAGTTCACTTTTATTGTAAATAATACTTATTTCTCGAGCTGGATGTGGTTCATTAAAATGATGTAAATTTTTCTTTTCATTTTCTTTAATATCTAACGTATGCATGTAAGGTAATAATGTCATTCCTAATCCTTCATTAGAAAGCTTTATTAGCATTTCTATACTGCCACTTTCTAATTGAAAATGATCTTCATCAGATGTCTTAAAAGCATTACATAAATTTAAAATACCTTCTCTAAAGCAATGACCATCTTCTAATAAAAGCAAATCGTTGATTTCTAAATCAGAAACTTCTAAATCTTTTTTACCATACAATTTGTGTGTAGAGGGGATATACCCAACAAAAGGTTCATAATAAAGCACTCTTTCTTTTATAGAATCATTTTCTAATGGTGTTGCGGCTATGGCCGCATCAAGATGGCCTTCCTTAATTTTAATAATAATATCTTCAGTAGTAAGCTCTTCTATTTTTAACTTCACCTTTGGATATTTATTTATAAATGCTTTTAAAAACATAGGTAATAAAGTAGGCATTACTGTTGGGATAATTCCTAACCTAAATTCGCCACCAATAAATCCTTTTTGCTGATCTACGATATCACTAATCCTACCAGCTTCATTAACAATATTTCGAGCTTGAAATACTATTTTTTTACCTATTTCTGTTAATTCAATAGGTTTTTTACCACGATCAAATATTTGAATGCTCAATTCGTCTTCCAATTTCTGAATTTGCATACTTAATGTTGGTTGAGTTACAAAACATTTTTCTGCAGCTTTAGTGAAATTTTGATACTCTGCTACAGCTAAAACGTAGTATAATTGAGTGATTGTCATAAATAATCAATTTAGATTATAAATGTACAAAAACCATCAATATTATTTATAGTATAGTAGTGAATTGTAAAGAATGAATATCAATTTAATTTGCATGTAAAAGCTTAATAGATAAGTTTAAGTTATCATTTTCAACCTTAAACTTAGCTTCAGAATAAATTGGAGGACCAAAAGCTAAATTGTTATTAGAAACCCCATAATGTTCTATAGGCATTCCATTGGGCTCAAAATCCATTCGATTATTCTCATTTTCGTCATGTAAAACTAAAATAGCATATTCTCCTGGCTTTACATTTTTAAATGTAATGGTAGCTTTACCATCTTTAATTTCGCTTTGCGAATTTTGGATCCCTGCGCCTTTCATAAAGGTAGTTTCTGAATGTAGAGAAAATAATACTTTCCCTTTACTATTTAAAACGTTGTTTACTATTACAGTAATATCCTGACCAATATTTTCTTGAGCATTAGTGATAAGTGTAGTAAAAGTGATTGTAATAAATAAAAAAAATGTTTTCATAATTAATTGTTTAAAGTGATTAACACTGTAAAAGTCTTATGAAAACATTTTTTTTAATAATATACTTTACCGAACTGTATATTTTATAAGATGAATTGAACTAATATTAATTAAGCTGAAATATTTCAACCCTTCTATTTTTTGCTCTAGCTTCATCAGATTCTGTATCATTTGGATCTAAAGGCCTAGTTTCTCCATAACCTTTGACAGTCAATCGAGCTTCGTCTACTCCTTTTTGAACTAAATAGTTTTTAACGATTTCAGCTCTTTGCCTAGATAAATTTAAATTATGCTCATCAGAGAAAGTATTATCTGCATGTCCAGCAATATGAAATATTTTTCCAGAATTTAAATTTATGGTAGTAGCAATTTCATCTAAAATTGTTTTATTATCCTGAGTAAGTCCTACTTTTCCATATTCAAAAGTTATTCTTTTAAAAACAAGTTGATCTTTAGCTTTTTGAATAGGGCAACCAGCATTGTTTGCAGGTCCAGCTTGATTAGGACATTTATCTTTACTATCGTCAACACCATCATTATCTGTATCTGGTATTGGACAACCCCTATTATTGGTTGCTCCTTTAATATCAGGGCAACTATCAAATTTATCTGGAACTCCGTCTCCATCTGAATCTGGGCAGCCTCTTAAGTTTTTTGGACCAGCAATTTCAGGGCATTCATCTTCTAAATCCTTAATACCATCACCATCTGTATCTGGACACCCATTTAATTCTTTTAAACCAGCCATATCCGGACATGCATCTTCAGAATCTTTAACACCATCACCATCTGTATCTGGGCAACCATTAAATTTTAATAAGCCAAATTCATCTGGACAATCATCTTCATCATCTTTAATACCATCTTTATCTTTATCTTTAGCTCCAAACTTGTAGATTAAACCAGCTGAATATTGTTGATGTTGTACTCCTGTACTTCTAAAAGTATATTTATAAATACCTTCTACATTAACTCCAAAATTATTAGTAATAAAAATATTAAAACCTATACCGCCATTTGCTGTTGGCGCTCCAACATCATCTAACCAAGAATAACCTCCACCAGTAGTTAGATATGGTCTAAATATTAACCCTTTACTTAAATTATATTTAAACGCTCCATCTACTGAAATATATGCTAATTCATCTCCTGAGTTATCGTTAGTATCAACATTATTAATAGAACCAACGGCTCCAAATGAGAATCCAGCTCCTAAATATCTAGAAACATTAAGTTTAAATCCAGCAGGATCTAAATTAAATGTTTCAAAACGATCTATTTCATTAGGTAAATCAACTCTAACAGGATTTATTACGGCATTAAGGCCTAAGGTAATACTCCATTTATTTAATGCGTCCTGAGCATGTGTTTCTTGAAAATTTAAACTACATGCGATAACAGTTATTAGTAGAACAAATGATCTCATTTTTCTTATTATTTATTAATAGCGAAGACAAGATATGCTAAAAAAAAGAATATAAAAAAATAAATCGAGATAAGGTTAAATTAACTCTAGCAAAGAGGATTAACTGTAAAAAATAATAGAGGAATGGTAAATAAACTTAAATAAATAATAGAGCTTAATTTTTTTAACTCTATTATTTATTTATATAAAATATGTTAATTTCTACCGGCAATAACCCCACCATCTGTATCCCAAATAGCTCCAGTAACCCATGAGGCTTTATCAGACAATAAAAAGATAATACTGTTAGCAACATCTTGAGCAGTACCGTTTCTACCTATAGGGTGAAATGCATTAAACCCTTCAAGTGCTTTTTCTGCTTCTGACTTACCTCCAAATACACCATGATATACAGGTGTATTTACTACTGCTGGTGAAACAGCATTCACTCTTATGTTATCGTCTGCAAGCTCCATAGCTAAATGTTGTGTTAACGAATGCAATCCAGCTTTTTGCATTGAATAAGCAGAAGATGGCGTTGCTTTTACAGCTTGTTTTGCCCACATTGATCCTACATTAACAATTGAACCGCCTTGAGTTGACTTCATTTTTTTAGCAGAAGCTTGGGTTATAAAAAAGAAACCTCTGTTCAAATCTTGGTATGAATCGTAATCAGCAACAGTATGATCTAAAAAAGGTTTTGGTCCAAAAATTCCTGAGGCATTTACTAAATAATCAAGATTATTTAAATTCTCAATTTTCGAAATTAATTCTTTCACATCATTTGAATTAGTAATATCTACTTTATGTTTTATTAAATTAGGGATATCAGTTACTTTATCTGTTGAACGTCCCACAATATGCACTGTAGCTCCATTTTCTATTAGTGATTGTGCTGTAGCATAACCTATACCACTTGTTCCACCTATTACTAAAGCTGTTTTGTTTTCGAATTGTTCCATTTTTTTTGTTATTTATTAATTATTGAACAGAAAAGTCTGTCTGCTTTTATTTAAATTTTTTTATTCTAATAGTTTAATACAAAGTTTCTGAGCAGACTCAATAGGCCAAACATGATTGTGTAAATGACTTTCTGCTACAGCACCTTCATACAAAAGATAAATCTGTTTTGCTAACAAAGTAGATTCTTGTGCTTTTAAATTAGAGATGTTTTCACTAATCAGAGATTCTATAAATTCTAAAAAGAGGAATTTAAGCTTTTTAATTTCTGCTTTTATGATTATGTTATCTTTAGGTATTTCAGAAACTGTATTAATACACCAACATCCATTAAATTCTTTTTGATTAAAGAAATCTTTTAAAAAATCAAATAAGGCTAACACTCGGTTAGGTCCATTCTTAATATTTGAAGTATATTTTTTAATTTGTACTAAGAAATCTTCATTTTTATTTTGAAGAAAAGCAATACATAAATCATCTTTAGACTTAAAATGATTGTAAAGTGTTGCTTTTGCTATTCCAGATTTTTCAATAATTTCATTAATACCAGTAAGGTTATATCCATTTTGATAAAATAGAGTTGAAGCTATATTAATAATATTTTCTCTAACTAAAGAAGTTTTCATATTGCAAATATATAAAAATAATTTATAAACAGACAAGTCTGTCTATTATAATTAAAAATCAAAATTATTTTTATAATAACCCTCTGGCTTTTATCTCCAAATACTTATTAATAGTATCGATAGTTAATTTTTCTGGAGAAGTTAAAATACTCTGTATACCATGTTTTTGTAGCTCTTTTACCATTAGGCGTTTTTCAAATACAAATTTTTCAGCAATAGTTTTGTGATATATTTCTTGGAGGTTTTCGGCATTTTTAGAAATTAGTTGATCTAATTCGGTATTTTCAAAAATAATGACCACTAGCATATGTTTTTTTGAAATTGCTTGTAAATAAGGAAGTTGTCTTTTTAAAGCACTTATGTGTTCAAAATTTGTATATAATAAAAGTAAACTCCTATGAGTTACTTTTCTTTTTAATTGCGCATAAAGTAAGCTAAAATTACTATCACTAAATTGTGTATCAATACTATAAAGATTCTCAAGTATTCGATTTAAATAAGTAAGTTTATGAATTGCAGGTAAAAATATTTCAATGTTTTTTGAAAATGATATCATTCCTACCTTATCATGTTTTTTTAAAGCAACGTTACTAAATGCTAATGTTGAATTAATAGCATAATCTAAAAGCTTTAAGCCATTAAAAGGCATTTTCATTACCCGACCAGTATCTATAATGGAATAGATAGGTTGTGATTTTTCATCTTGGTATTGATTAACCATTAATTGTGCTTTTTTAGCAGTTGCTTTCCAATTCACAGTTCTAAAATCATCACCAGTTACATAATCTTTAATTTGTTCAAATTCTGATGTATTTCCAATCCTTCGAATTTTTTTTAATCCAAATTCTGTTAAATAGTTACTAATTGCCAGAAAATCGTATTTCTGCATTTGTATAAAAGATGGATAAACAGTAACCATTTGTTCGTTTTGAAACTGATACTTTCGTTTTACGATCCTAAACTTAGTAGATACATAAAGATTTAAATTCCCAAAAAAATACTCACCTCGTTCCACTGGTCTTACTAAATAATCAAAATTATGAACCTCATTATGAGATAAGTTTATCTTATAACTAAAATCACGTTTTTGAAATTGGAGCGGTAACTCATCAATAACGTCTACTAATATTTCGAATGGATAAGTGCTTTTGATTGTAATCGGAACAGGGTTTTCATCACTATTAGAGAACTTATCTGGCAGTAAACGTCTTGCAGTAATTGCATTTTTAAATCTATATAAAAAAAAGATATCTACTATAAACAACATAATAATTGCTATAGTGATTATCCATGCAATTGAGTATAATAATTTAATCCAATAGGATAATAAAAAACTTACTATTGCAATTGTGATATAGGTGTAAAAACCTTTGTGTATGTATAATGATTTAAAAAACTTCACTTCTTAATTATCTAGGTACTTCAACAGATTGTATAATCATTTCAATAACGTTTTCAGTTGTCATTCCTTCCATTTCGCGTTCTGGTGTTAAAATAATCCTATGATTTAAAACTGGCTCTACAGCTTTTTTTACATCTTCGGGGATTACAAAATCTCTTCCATTAATAGCTGCATAAGCTTTGGCTGTATTTAAAATCGCGATTGAAGCTCTTGGAGATCCCCCTAAATATAAATGTGGATGGTTACGAGTTTTAGAAACAATCTCTGCAATGTATTTTATGATTTTTTCTTCAACAATTACAGATTGCGTTTTTTCTTTATAATCTGCCAAAGTTTTAGAATCTAATATAGTGTTGATAAGCGTTTGTGCGTTTTTACCTTTTCTTTGATGGTGAGTTTCTATTATTTTAACTTCATCATCAACTGATGGATAGTCTATTTTAATTTTAAATAGAAAACGATCTAATTGTGCTTCAGGTAGGGCATAGGTCCCTTCTTGCTCAATAGGGTTTTGAGTAGCTAATACCATAAAAGGTGTTTCAAAAACATAAGTAAGTCCATCTATGGTTGCTTGACGTTCTTCCATAGTTTCAAATAATGCAGCTTGTGTTTTTGCTGGCGCTCTATTAATCTCATCTATTAAAACAATATTGGAAAAAATTGGGCCTTTCTTAAATTCAAACTCAGAATTTTTCATATTTAAAATAGACGTACCTAAAACATCACTCGGCATTAAATCTGGAGTAAACTGAATTCTACTAAATTCAGTTTTTAAAACTTTAGCAAATAGTTTGGCAGTTATTGTTTTTGCTATACCAGGTACACCTTCAATAAGTACATGACCATCTGCTAACAGAGCAACAATAAGAAGTTCAATGAACCTTTCTTGGCCAATGATTACTTTTTTTAATTCTTCTTTTATTGAATCTGAAGCTATTTTTAAATCCTCCAAAGGGATCCTATTATTAAAATCTAAATCTTCGTTTTCCATATGTTATTGGATTTAAATGTTTCGATTAAAGTATTTAATCGTTCTAATTCTATATTACTAATTTCTTTTTGGTTGTTTAACTTATTGATAGTGTTAAACAATTCTTGAGTATCTTCAATTGTATTATTACTCCTAGCGGCTAAATTTTTTATAAACTCTTTATCTATTAAAGTCGTATTTAAATAAAAATGCACTCTAATAAAATCCAAAAAATGATGAATTTTATGCTGGATCAATTCCTTATGTTTATCTTTTTCATAATACATGTTGGCTATCGTTCGTGTAAAATCTATTGTTTGATTTCGTAAAGGTTTTTTAATAGGAATAGCTCGTTGTTTACGTTTTCCTTCAAAAATAATGTAAACAAGCGCACCTAGAAGCATCATATAATAAGCCCATTTTAATTCTTTTGTATTTAACATTATGTAGAGGGGAGACGAGTAAAACTTTTTCCCAGATTTGTAATGATTATCAAAAAGTATAGGTTGATTTTTATCTATATAAGAAATTAATCCAGAAGTAAATTTTTGATTAGGTGTATTTAAAATAAAATAATTTGTAAACGCTTGAGGAAATGTGCTTAATATAATTTGTCCTTCTCCAAATTGTTGTTTTATAGTACTAATATGTTCCTTTTGTATACTACCTTTTTTGTAATGATCGGTAATACTAACTATTTTAGTATATAGAGTATCGATTGCATTAAAATGAGATATAAAATTTGCTTTGTCGAAAGTATAGGACGTCGTATCTTTTAAAGAACTGCTTTTTAATTGAAATTGAAACTCATTATTTATATTGTTAAAATTACTAATAACAGATGTGTCTAAATTTAAAGTATCTAATAGCTTTTTTTCAAAATTTGATGAAGCAATAAAAAGCGTGTTTCCTTTAGCAGTCCAATTTAATAACTTTTCAAGTTCTTCATTACCAAAATTCACATTGTTATTTATAAAGAGGTAAGTCCCTTTTATATTGTTAGGTTTAGAAAGATATTCAAAAGGAGGACGATTTACGTCCTTGATTTGATCATCACCAAAAATTTTATGAAGCTGCTCTTTAAAAATGTAAGTCCCATAAGGGATTTTATGTTGCTTATCGTATGATGGAAACCAATTAATCTCTTTTGGTTTAGTATATTCAATAAGCACAATAGATAAAATAGCTACTGCTAAAAGAATAATGTATATTTTTCCTTTTTTATCCAAATTTTAATGTCTCATTTTTTTATTCAAACTTTCAAAAGAAGTTTTTAGCTGTTCAAATTTTAATTCATCAATGTTAAACTCACCATACCATACATAATCGTATATTTTAGTAATATTTGAGAAATTTAGGCGTAAAGTTTCTTTTTCTATTTCTTTAATATAATCTTCATTAGTTTTTTGTTGTTCCCAATTAATGAGATTGTTTTCAGATAAATATTTTAAAGACAATAAATAATAATAACGAATTGCTAAGCGATAGTTTTTTTGCTTAACGGCTTCTTTAATGAGAGAAGAAATATCTTGATTTTTAATAATTTCTTCTTCTTCAGAAAAAGAAATGGAACCAGTAGTTGTAGCTCCAGTAATTATATTTCTAGAATTTACTTTTAAAAAAAAGCGCAATAATAAATAAATTAAGAAAGCTAATACTATATAAGGGAAAATATTAAACATAAAATATAAAAACCCTGAAGCAGTACCTACTCCAAATATGGCTTCATATATTTTAGTTAAGATATTTCGTAACCAACGCTTAAATTTATCCAGAAAGTTTTCTTCAGATTGAATTTCAACATAATTAAAATCAGTATCGTTTTTATAAGTTTCAAGGCTTTCATCAGAAATTTGTTCAATATTAATTACTGTATTGTCATACTGATTTATGGATAATGAATCTTGTTGCCCAAAAGAAGGCAAAGTGAACAAAAAATAGATGATGATGAGTTTAAAAAAATACATTTATTCTCCTATGTTTCCAATTGATTCGATACGATCAAGAGTTCCTGAAAAGTTCTTTTTCTCATTAAGATTAAAATAAATTAATGCTGTACCTATTGTAAAGATCAAGTTTAACGAAAGCTGAAAAAGGGTCCCTAATACATTTAAAATAATACTAATAGGATCAACCAAATTAGTGAAGTTTTCAGGATCAATCTCTCCTGAAAAAATACCTGTTTTTAATAATGTATATATAGTTGTTGGTAAAGCAAAAACATAACTAGCTATTGTAACGATAATGCCAAGCACAATTATTGTTGCAAGTGTTACCCAAAATTCACTTTTAATAAGTGAAAAACTAGATCCGTAAGCACTAGAAGCGTCTTGATTTTCAAAAATATAAATAGAGAATATAATAGCCATGGGAACCATAAAATAAAATACTGGTAAAACACAGAGAAAAATTGCTACTATAAGTGTAATCCATTTTAAAACTCCTAATCCAAGAAATCCCCAGAATCTTTTATAAACGTTTTGTTTTATTTCATTAAAATCTGCATTTCCATTATTAGTAATGTATGACTTTATATAATGTAATGTTGTAGATATAGCAAAAACATAAGCTAAAAGTGCAGATATTAAATATGCTCCAGCTGAAATTAACAATAAAAAAGGGTCAATAAAATCACTTCCAAAATCATTTGATGTTAAATCAAAATTTAAAGTTTGACCAGTATAATAAGTATAAAAGACCATACTAATAATAAATAAAATAATGTATGGTCCAGCGACTTGAAAAATTGTTTTAAAAAAGGATTTGAACTCATTCCTTACAAATCCAAAGGTATCAGATAGGATATTTTCAAAACTGCGTTCTTGTTTAAATTCTATATAAGATTTCATAAATTATTTTGATCTAATAGTCAGTAAGTTGTTTTTGCGTTATATGTAGCTTATGTATTTTCTTTGGATATATAACATAATAATAAAGTATTAAAGTTAAAGAGCTTCCAATTATAATTATGGCAAGCCAATCTGGCATTTCTGTGTGTCGGGTAACAAAACCTTCTAAAAAACCTGCGATAATAAAAAATGGGATGGTACTAATTAATATTTTTAATCCATTTTTAACCCCTCGTTTAAAAGACTCTAATCGTGTATAAGTTCCTGTAAATAAAATACCGTTACCAAGAACTAAACCAGCACAACCAGCAATAATAATTACGGATATCTCTATAGTACCATGTATCCATATGGTTCTTGCAGATTCCCATAACAATCCTTCTTGATAAAATAAATACTGAAAACTACCCAGCATAATGCCGTTTCTCATCATTATATAAAGAGAACCGATACCGAGCATTATACCATATGCAAAAGCCCAAAGAGCCACTTTTATATTATTTATAGTAATTCCTAAAAACATATTAAATTCACCTTGTTGTTTGTAAACAGCCATAGGGTCTCCATTTTTTATGTTTTCTAAAGTCATATTGACATAACTATCAGTTAAGATTGCTCTCATAAAATCACCTTCATTAGCAGCAGAAAAGACACCTACAATTACAAAAAGAGTAAATACTAAAAAAGAAACTAATAACTCTCTTTGGTGTTGATACATTAATAAAGGAAACTCTGTTTTGAAAAAAGAAAAAAGCCTGTTTTTGGGTTCTTTCCTTGTTTTATAGATTTTTTGATGTGCTTGAGATGCTAACTGATTAAGATAACGTTCAGTATTACTAGCATTATAAAATGTTTTAGCATAACTTAAATGATCTGTGATTTCAATATATAAATCAGAAAGTTCATCAGGATTTATTATTATTTTATTTGAAAGAACATTTTCAAATTTTAACCATTTATCCTTATTTTGCTTTACGAAAGCTGCTTCGCGCATTTAGTTAATGAGTTTGCTATCAAAGAAAAGAAAATATGGAGGAATTTCAAATAGAAACTGCCCAAAATGTAGGGATTAATCAGAATGTAGCAAATTTAGGAGATAGAATGTTAGCTTACCTTTTAGATAGTGTTATTATTTATGGATATTTAATATTAATGATAATGTTATTAACATCTATAGACGTTTATATTAATGATTTTTGGGCATTATACCTTTTAATATCATTACCTGCATTTCTATACTATGTATTATTAGAAACTTTTTGGGATGGTAAAACTGTAGGTAAATTTGCTTTAAAAACACGTGTTGTTAATTTAGATGGTTCAAAACCAAGTTTTGCTAACTATTTAGTAAGATGGTTGCTAAGAATTGTTGATGTTGTAATAACTTCTGGTGGCCTTGCTGTAATAACAATATTGATAAAAGGAAATGGGCAACGTGTTGGTGATATTGCTGCTGGAACAACTGTAATTAGTGAAAAAACAAAACTATCTATAAAAGATACAATTTTAAAAGAAGTTCCGTCAAATTATGTACCTACTTATAGTCAAGTTACTGTTTTTAATGATAGAGAGATGCAAACAATAAAAAACTTGTATGAGGATGCTTTACGTAAAAGCCAGCACAATATTATTTTATCATTGCATAATAGATTAATTAAAGTTATGCAGGTCGAACCTAAAGAACAACCAATAAATTTTATAGAGATAGTTATAAAAGATTATAATTACTATACTCAAAATATGTAGCCGTGTTTTATACCATTGATATTTTAGGAACAATCGCATTTGCTATTTCAGGAGCACTTATAGCAATGCAAAAAAAAATGGATCCTTTTGGGATATTAATTATAGCATTTGTAACTGCTATAGGTGGTGGAACTCTAAGAGATATCCTTATAGGAGAAACACCCGTAAATTGGATGAAAGACATAACGTTTACTTATGTTATATTAGGAGCTACAGTTTTGGCAATTGTTTTTAGAAGTAAGATTAATTATTTAAGAACATCATTGTTTTTATTTGACACAATAGGTATTGGCCTTTACACTGTTATAGGAGTAGAAAAAGGATTGAGTGTAGGGCTAAACCCTATAATATGTATAGCTTTAGGGACCATATCAGCTTGTTTTGGAGGAGTTATTCGAGATATTTTGTGTAATGAAATCCCAGTTGTTTTTAGAAAAGAAGTTTATGCTACGGCTTGTATTTTAGGAGGAGTAACATATTTTGTATTGCGTTACTTTCCAATTAATGATGATTTTGTTTTTGTTATTGCTGGATTAGTTGTTATAGTAACTCGTTTGTTGGTTGTAAAATTTAAAATAAGCTTACCCAGTTTATATAAAAACTAAAAAAACTATCTCTTTTTTAATAGAGATAGTTTTTTAATAATATTTGTTTATTATAATTAATTATTTAGGAACAGGGAATCCTCTATCTCTCATTAAAGCTTCAATTTTTGCATCACGACCTCTAAATAAGCGATAAGCTTCTGCTGGGTCCATTGCGTTTCTTGGTGCAAATAAGTATTTAACTAATTTGGTAGCAACTTCTTTGTCATAAAACCCTCCAGGAGCTTCCTTAAAAGCTTCAGCTGCATCTGATGTTAATACATCTGCCCACATATATCCGTAGTATGCAGTAGCATAACCTTCTCCTGCAAATACATGGCTAAAATGAGGTGTTCTATGCCTCATTACTAATTCTTTTGGCATATTAAGCTCAGCTAAAGTTTTCTTTTCAAAAGCATCCACATCAATATTTGTTGGATCTGCTAAATGAAATTTCATATCCATTAATGCTGAAGCTAAATACTCTGTAGTTCCAAAGCCTTGATTAAAAGTTGCTGCATTTTTAATTTTTGCAACTAATTCAGAAGGAATTACTTCTCCAGTTTTGTTATGAACCAAAAATTGATTAATTACTTCATCTGTAGATAACCAACGTTCCAGTAACTGCGATTGAAACTCTGTATAATCACGAACACCTCCATTTAATGTTGGATATTTTATATTTGCAGAAAAGAAATGCAAAGCATGCCCAAATTCGTGAAAAAACGTATTAGCATCATCCCAAGATACTAAAACAGCTTCTCCTGGAGCTGGTTTTACAAAATTTGAGTTGTTTGATGCTAAAACAGTTTTCTTTCCATCAAAAGTAGTATGACTTCTATAAGTGGTTGCCCAGGCACCAGAACGTTTACCTGTTCGCGCATAAGGATCTAAATACCATAAACCAATGTGTTCTCCAGAATCTTTATCTGTGACTTCCCATACTTTTACATCTTCATGAAATACAGGTACACTTCCTTCAGGTACAGATTTAAAGTTAAAATTAAATAAACGCCCAGCAACATAAAACATAGCTTCGGTAAGCTTATCTAGCTGCAAATACTGTTTAACCTCGTCAGAATCTAAATCATATTTCTTTTTACGTACTTTTTCTGCATAAAAACGATAATCCCAAGGTTCTATAGTAATATTGTCTCCATTGGCATTTGCAACAGCTTGCATATCTGCAACTTCCTCTTTTACACGGCTAATAGCAGCTGGCCATACAGCATTCATTAATTCTAATGCATTTTCTGGAGTTTTTGCCATACGATCTTGTAAACGCCATTCTGCATAATTGCTATGCCCTAATAACCCTACACGTTCTTTACGTAGTTTTAAAATCTCAGCAATAATTTTATTATTGTCATATTCATCTCCATTATCTGCTCTTGAGTAATAATTTGTCCATACTTGTTTACGTAATTCTCTTTCTGTAGAATACGTTAAAAAAGGATCCATAGAAGATCGTGTATTTGTTACAGCATATTTACCTTCTTGCCCTTTGTCAGAAGCTATTTTTGCTGCAGATTTAATATATGATCCTGGTAAACCATCTAACTGTTCTGCCGTAAGATAAGTCACATAGTTTTCTTCATCATGCAATACGTTATTTGAGAAATTTGTATATAGTGTAGATAATTCTTTATTTATTGCAGCATAACGCGCTTTTTTTTCAGAATCCAATTCAGCTCCATTTAATGTTAATCCGTTATATATAAGTTCAACTACACGTTGTTGATCTTCCTCTAAAGGATTTTGAAGTGAGTTTTCGTAAACAGTTTTTATTCGTTTAAATAAAGCTTCATTTTGTGAGATTTTAGAATTAAAATCAGATAATTTAGGAGCAAGTTCTCCCTGTATTTTTCTAAACTCAGGACTATTCATGTTACTACCTAAAATCCCATAATATGTAAAAGCTCTGTTTAATTCAGCTCCAGCACGTTCCATTTCTTCAATTGTATTTTCAAATGTTGGCGTATCCGGATTATTGGTAATCTTATCAATATCTGCTAAATTTAAAGCCATACCTTCTTCCATAGCACCCGTTACATCTGCTACATTCATTTTATCAAAAGCAGGAATACCACCATAAGGACCTGTCCATTCTTGAAGTAAAATATTATCTGTCATCACTTTTTCTTCTTTTGTATCATCTTTACAAGCAGTAAAAACAACTAATGCTACTAAGCAAGTATATTTTAATTTCTTTGTTATTAATTGTGCTATCATAAGTTTTTAGTTTTTATATTATTCAATAATTTGTACAGTTCTTATATATATATTTGATAAAGGCCATTCGGACTCATCAGTTTTTTGTGCTGCTATTTTATCAACTACATCCATTCCTTTTGTCACTCTTCCAAAAGCGGTAAAACTACCATTTAAATGGTGAGCACCATTAGGACTTTGTACAATAAAAAATTGATATGGTGAAGCTAATTTATACGGATTTTCTATATCACTACTCGGCATAGAAATTACGCCTCTTACGTGTTTAAAACCGTGATTTGCATCAACGGGAAGTAAATATTTTCCAATTTTTCGCCTGCGTATAGCAATTTTGTTCTCATCACTATTACCTCCTTGAATTATAAAATTGTTTACAACACGATAAAACTGAGTACCATCAAAATACTTTTGTTTAGTTAAAAATATAAAGTTAGATCGATGAAAACGTGTTTCGTTAAATAAGAGAATATCAATATCCCCAAAATCTGTAGTAATTCTAACTTTATTTTCTTTATGCTCATCATTATAATGTAAAAAGAATTCTAAAGCATTAGTATCAGTTAATAAAGGAAACTCTCTTTTAGGAGATACTTTTTTCTTCTTCTCTTTTTTTATTTCAACTGGTATAGAAGTATTAACTGTTGATTTTTTTTGCTTAGATTGTTTATCTTCACAGCCTAAAAATATCAGGCATGAACAAAAAAGTATTAAAGTTTTCATATAAGATTTTAATGAATTTTAAAGCCGAAATTATTAGATATTTTTTTGTTAAATATCTAATAGATCCCGCAAATTAATCATTCTATGGAATTTAAAAAATTTCTTGAACGCATTTCGAAAAATAAAACATTACCATTACCTGGTGAGGTTTCTCAGCTTAAAATGTCACCTCCATTTAGAAAAAAGCTTTTAGAAGAACAGAAAGATAAAATAAAAGAGGCTAAAAGAGCTGGAGTTATTGCTTTATTTTACCCAGATAATAGAGAGCTAACAAAATTAGTATTGATTTTAAGAAAAACTTATGAAGGTGTACATTCTGCACAAATAGGATTTCCTGGAGGCAAGTATGAAAATGGAGATAAAACAATAAAAGATACAGCAATTAGAGAAACTTTTGAAGAAATAGGAGTTCCAATAACACAAATAGAAATTATTAAAGAACTAACACAAGTTTATATTCCTCCTAGTAATTTTTATGTCCAACCTTTTTTAGGAATTTTAAAAGATTCACCGGAGTTTATTAAGCAAGAAGATGAAGTAGAGTTAATTATTGAGGTTAATTTAGATGATTTGTTAGATGAGAAAGTTGTGGCAACCAAATCTGTCCCTACATCGTATAATAAAAACATAAAGGTGCCTACGTTTACATTCAATAATTATATTGTTTGGGGAGCGACAGCAATGATATTAAGTGAAATAAAAGACTTGTTAAAAGAAATGCAGTAATTTATCTGTTTTATTACATTTGCAGCACGAACTAAATTGAAGGATTATTATATATGGGATTATTAAAGAAAAATCCTTTCGGTCACATACTTTTCTTAAAAAAATGGATCATCAGAATATTAGGGGTTATAACTCATAGACGCTTTAGAGGGTTTAATGAATTACAAATTGAAGGTTCTGAGATTATAAAAAACTTGCCAGATACTAACGTTTTATTTATTTCTAATCACCAAACTTATTTTGCAGATGTTGTAGGTATGTTTCATGTATTTAATGCGAGTTTAAGTGGAAGAGTAGATTCTATTAAAAATGTTGGTTATTTATGGAGACCTAAATTAAATATCTATTATGTTGCTGCAAAAGAAACAATGAAATCGGGGTTGTTGCCAAAAATATTAGCATATGTAGGATCTATAAGTATAGAGCGCACATGGCGAGCAGAGGGTAAAGATATAAATAGGCAAGTTAAAATGAGTGATATCTCTAATATAGCTAAAGCTCTAGATGATGGTTGGGTTATTACATTTCCTCAAGGAACGACTACACCATTTAAACCAATACGTAAAGGAACTGCACATATTATTAAACGTTATAAACCCGTTGTAGTACCAATTGTAATTGATGGTTTTAGGCGTTCATTCGATAAAAAAGGTTTGCGTATAAAAAAGAAGAATATCTTACAATCTATGGAAATTAAAGAGCCTTTAGATATAGATTATGAAAACGAAACAATACCTGAAATTGTAGAAAAAATTGAGTATGCTATAGAGCAACACCCTTCTTTTTTAAAAGTAATTTCTAAAAAAGATTTATTAGAACAGGAAGAATTAAATAAAAAACGAGAGTGGTAAGTTTAGATTTCTAGCTTTTTAAGTTCACTATAATTATGGTTTAATTTTCTTAAAAGTAATCCATATATTAACCAATAAAATAATAATAAGATTCCAATAACTGCTGCTAGAGCTATAATAGTAGTTATTATAATAGCTGCATAATATTTAAATATTTCTCCATTTGCAGCAGCATCGTTAAGTTGATTCGAAAATGACTCATCTTGTTTGACACTCATAAAAACTCCACTAACAACCCCTATAACAAGGAAAATTATATTAAAGGCAACATATTGTTTCACAGTTCTTCTTGTTCTAAGAATGTTCTCCATTAATATTTTTGCACTATCTGTTACAGAGATATTTCTATAGTTTTTATAAAACTTATAGAAGAAATAAAATAAAATTACAAAACCGATTATAGAAAGAGAAATAAATAAATTGCTAGCATTAAGCTCTTCAACTTCCTTTATATGCTTACTATCTTTAAATAGAAGCGAAAAACCTGTCCAGAATACAAACTCCAAGATACTTATTATAAAAATCCACTTCACAATTGAAGAAGATTTTTTTAAAATCATTTTATAAATTTCATTATAAGTTAACTTAGGATAGTTTCCTTTATCCTTTTGCCAATCTTTTTTTAATAATTCTAATTCATCCATAGTATTACGGATTTAAAATAGTTCTTAGTTTCGTTTTTACACGATTCATTTTCACTCTTGCATTTACTTCACTAATCCCCATCGTTTCACTAATTTCTTTATAATTTTTGTCTTCTAAATACAAGAAAACAAGTGCTTTTTCAATATCATTTAATTGATGAACTGCTTTGTACAATAACTTTAATTGTTGTTCTTCTGTTTCATCATAATCTTCTGCCTTTATTTTAAACTGAACTAAATCAAATTCTTGCGTATTTATTCTTCGCTTAGATTTTCGATATAGTGTAATTGCTGTATTTAATCCTACACGATACATCCAAGTACTAAATTTAGCATCACCACGAAACTTAGGATATGCTTTCCAAAGTTGTATGGTTATCTCTTGAAATAAATCGTTGTGAGCATCATAATTATTTGTATAGAGGCGGCATACCTTATGCACAATATTTTGATGCTTTTCAAGCAATTCAACAAAACTATGTTCTAATTCTTGGCTCAATTTTATAAGTTAGTTACTCTATAAGTAGTACTAATTTTAATTATGTTACATATAAATTAAGAAAGTTTAAATATAGCATTTAACTCGATACAATCAATACATTTTCAATTCATCTGTAATTCTCTACAATTCAGTTAGAATAAGTTTTTAAAGTTAGTGTTGTGGTACAAATTTGCCTCATCAATTAAAAACGAGCAACACTATAATTTATGAAAGCAGTATTAACAATCATCAGTTTTGTATTACTATTAAATGTAAATGCACAAACTACTATTAATGGAAAAGTAGTAGATGCTAAAGGAATTCCAATAATAGGAGTTAATGTGTATTTAGAGGGTACTTATGACGGAGCTACAAGTAATGAGAATGGAGAATTTAGTTTCACCACATCAGAAGAAAAAATACAAACACTAATAGCCTCTTTTTTATCATATGAAACTTTTAAATTCATAATTGATGTATCAAAAATGAAAGATTTGATAATTAAACTTAGAGAAGATGTGGGGACTTTAGATGCTGTAGTCTTGTCTGCAGGAACTTTTGAAGCTGGAGACAATAATAAAATAAATGCATTAAAACCCTTAGATGTAGTTACCACAGCTAGTGCTTTAGGAGATTTTGTAGGCGCGTTGCAAACTTTACCAGGGACTACTACTGTAGCTGAAGATGGACGTTTATTTGTGCGTGGTGGAGAGGCTGACGAAACACAAATATTTATTGATGGTATTCGTGTGTTTACGCCATTTACACCTACAACTAACGATACACCAACACGAGGAAGGTATTCTCCATTTTTATTTGATGGGATTACCTTTTCTACAGGCGGATACTCTGCAGAATACGGACAAGCTTTATCTAGTATTTTATTATTAAACACTATTAACGAACCAGAACAAAAGAAAACTGATATAGGTATTATGAGTGTTGGAGGGAGCCTAGGACATACTCAGAAATGGAAAAAAAACTCTTTAAGTGTTAATGGTTCTTATATTAATTTAGCACCTTATATTAATGCTTTACCTAACAGAAATGAGTGGATTAAACCAGTTGAAGCACTTGCAGGTGAAGCTGTATTTCGCCAAAGCTTTAATAAAGGGTTATTAAAACTTTATACTGCTTTTGATACTTCCAAATTAGAACTCATCCAAGACGATATTAATATTACTGAAGGTGTGCGATTTAAATTAGATAATAATAATTTATATTTTAATGGCTCTTATAAAGGAATGTTAAGTGATACATGGTCTGTATCTGGTGGATTTAGTTACACACATGCAAATACCAATGTAAATATTATAAATAATGATATTGATGATAGAGAGAATTCAATTCATGCAAAGTTGAAATTAAAAAAACATTATAGTAATCGATTTAAATTTAACATTGGTGCAGAGTATTTTTTAACCGATTTTAATGAACAATTTTCTAATGAATCCATCAATAATTTAAACTATGGATTTAATAATAATATTGCTGCGACATTTGCTGAAGCAGATATTTTCTTTTCAAAAAAAATGGCTTTAAAAGCAGGGCTAAGAGGTGAGTATAGTGAGTTGTTTGATGACTTTTATATATCTCCGCGATTGTCTTTGGCTTATAAAACATCTTCTAAAAGTCAAATATCGTTAGCATATGGGAATTTTTATCAAAACCCTAATAGTAATGTTTTAAAATTTGAACAGGACCTACAGGCTCAGAAAACAACACATTATATTTTTAATTATCAATTAAATAGTGCGGGTAGAATATTTAGAGCAGAAGCATTTTATAAAGATTATAATAATTTATTAAAATATGATACTGAATTTTTAAATTTCGATACTGTGTTTAATAATAACGGCTTTGGTTTTGCAAAAGGAATAGATTTATTTTGGAGAGATAATAATAGTTTTAAAAATTTAGACTATTGGGTGAGTTATTCTTTTTTAGATACGGAGAGGAACTTTAGAAACTTTTCAGAAAGTGCTCGACCTAACTTTGCAAATAAACACAACCTTTCAGTTGTTGGGAAATATTGGATAGATAAACTAAAAAGCCAAGTAGGGCTTAGTTATAGCTATGGCTCAGGGCGTTCATTTACTAACCCTAATATACCTGGTTTCTTAAATCAGAGAACGAAATCGTTTAATAGTTTGAGTGTAAATTGGGCATATTTAATAAGCCCACAAAAAATATTGTATTTATCTGTAAATAATGTTTTAGGTTTTAAAAATGTAAATGGATTTCAGTTTTCAGATACTCCAGATATTAATGGGAATTTTAATAGTAGAGCATTACGCCCAGCAGCTGATCAATTCTTTTTTGTAGGATTCTTTTGGACTATTAGCGAAAAAGGAACAGACAACCAATTGGATAATTTATAATACTAACAATTCATCATTAGCTTTTTACAGTTCAGTCATTCACTTTTTTAATACAGACATTTCTAGTAGATATTTGTTGTATAATTAAAACACAAAATTATGTTTAGACTATCAGTACTTATTGCAATGTTTATTACAGGGTTAATAACTGCACAAACAAATTATGAGAAAGGAATGGAAAAGGCTTTAGAACTTATGCAAAGTAATAAATTGGATGCTGCCGAAAATATATTTGAGCGTATTGCTAATGCAGAATCAGATGAATGGCTGGCTCATTATTACATAGCTCAAATTAATAGCTTAAAAAGCTGGAATGTAAAAAATGAAGCTCTTTTAAAAGCACAGTTAGATAAAGCTGAAAAGCATATTAATGAAGCTAAACAAGTAAGTGAAAACAATGTAGAGATTTTAGTATTGCAAGCTCATATTTTAACTAATTGGGTAGCTTATGATGGAGCAACTTATGGAATGAAATATGCAGCTTCGGTTTCAGAATTGTATAATCGAGCTTATGAGTTAGCTCCTGAAAACCCAAGAGTAGTTTATAATAAAGCAGAATGGGCTATGGGAAGTGCAAAATACTTTGGTCAAGACACAAAGCCCTTTTGTAAAGACATAGAAAAATCCTTAGAACTTTTTGCTAACTTTAAACCAGAATCTAAATTCCATCCTAATTGGGGGAAACAAAGAGCAGAACAGGTTTTAGCATCTTGTAAATAAAAAGTAAAAGCATTATTAATTATGAAAGAGCTTATTAGAATTATTACCATTAGTATTGTTATAGCTGCTATATTATTTGTCATAAATGTACTATTTATGTATACTAATGGTGAGGATGTACAATATGACTCGAGTTTATTAATAATGTTCGCATATCATGTAATGTACAGTTTTCCATTAACACTTGTTAATTCCTATTTTTTTAGTTATTTAAATCATAAAGTAAAATGGAATAAATATAAGGAGTATCGTTTTTTAATAGGTTTTTTAGGCTCTATTGTAATCTCATTAATCACTATATTTTTTATTAGAGTGTTTCATAAAATGGTAATAGGAAACTATACTTATGAAGAATTTATTAATTCAGAAAGTTTAAATTTCTATTTTATATCACTACTAATATGTATAGTTGCTTCATTATTTTTTCATGCATTTTATTTTTATCAGCAACTTCAGAAAAATAAGATTAAAGAACAAAAGGTCATTGCAGGTACAGCAAGCGCAAAATTTGATGCTCTAAAAAATCAATTAGATCCACATTTTTTATTTAATAGCTTAAATGTCTTAACCAGTTTAATTGATGAAAATCCAGATAATGCTCAAAAATTTACTACAGCTTTATCTAAAGTATATCGTTATGTGTTAGAACAAAAAAATAAGGACCTTGTATCTGTAGATGAAGAACTGGATTTTGCGAAAACCTATATGTCATTACTTAAAATGCGCTTTGAAGATAGTCTTATATTTGAGATTCCTGAACGTGCAACAAGCCCAGAGAGCAAAGTTGTACCATTGTCATTACAATTGCTTTTAGAAAATGCAGTAAAGCATAATACAGTAACTTCTAATAAACCTTTGCACATTAAAATTTATGAATCTGAAGGAAATTTAATTATAGAAAACAATTTACAAGTAAAGCAGGTTGTGAAGAAGAGTAGTGGTGTTGGATTAAATAATATAAGACAACGATATAATCTATTATCAACACGTCAAGTAAAGATCAATCATTCAGCAGACCGTTTTGCAGTCGCATTACCAATGCTAACAAAACAAATATCAATTATGCAAACAAAAACACAATCACGATTAGACGATAGTTATGTGGGAGCACGTAAACATGTCGAAGAATTAAAAGAATTTTATTACGGAATTATATCATATTGTTTAGTTATTCCCTTTTTAATTTTTATAAATTGGTATACATCATGGGATTTTCAATGGTTTTGGTTTCCAATGTTAGGTTGGGGTATGGGTATCGCATTTCACGCTTATAAAGTTTTTGTGAATGATGGGGTTCTAGGAAGAAACTGGGAGAAAAGAAAAATTAAACAGTTTATGCAAGAAGAAGAGAATGCTAAAAACAGATGGAACTAAAATTTAAATACTATGGACTTGAATAATGAAGAAATAAGATACTTAAGAGCTAAAGAACGAGTAGATAAGGTAAGAGGGTTTTATATGCATTTATTGCTGTATATTATTGTTAACTTAGGGGTAATGGTAGTTAAAGTAATAAAAAACTTTAGAAATGGAGAACCTCATGTAGAGATGTTTTTAGATTTTAATACCCACATCATGTGGTTAACTTGGGGAATTGGATTAGCGTTACATGCATTTGGTGTATTTGGGGTTGGAAGGAAATGGGAAGAAGAAAAAATCCAGCAATATATTAGAGAAGAGCAAGATCATTTAAATTATTGAAGATTATGAATAATCAATTAGAACCATATAGAGATGACGATTATAATTCAAATTATAAAAAAGGAGAAGCTTATTTAAGAGCAAAGAAAAAAGTAGAAGAGCTTACAGGTTTTTATTGGCATATTGCTGTTTATATTATAGTCATTCCCTTTTTAATACTTATAAACTGGTGGACATTCTGGGGCTTTAAATGGTTTTGGTTCCCAGTGTTTGGCTGGGGTATAGGATTAACACTTCACGCTTTTAGTGTGTTTGGAGTAGGAAAACGATGGGAAGAAGAAAAAATCCAACAGTTTATGCAAAAAGAACAAGACGATTTAAATTTCTAACATTATGAATAATCAATTAGAGCCATATAGAGATGACAATTATAATT
This sequence comes from Flavobacteriaceae bacterium, assembly GCA_003443635.1. NCBI lineage: Bacteria > Pseudomonadati > Bacteroidota > Flavobacteriia > Flavobacteriales > Flavobacteriaceae > Flavobacteriaceae bacterium. Next base: position 1,500,820 of record CP031964.1, read on the forward strand.
CAGATTATAAAAAAGAAGAAGCTTATTTAAGAGCAAAGAAAAAAGTAGAAAAACTCACGGGGTTTTACTGGCATTTAGCAGTTTATATCGTAGTTAATATTTTTTTAATTACAATAATTACTATGAATAGAGATAGCGATGAAAGTTTTTGGGATTTTAGTACTTTTTCAACAGCTATTTTTTGGGGGATTGGCATATTTTTTCATTTTTTGGGAGTTTTTGGTCAAGATTATATTTTTAGTAAAGATTGGGAGAAGAGAAAGATTGATGCGTATATGAAGAAAGATCGAGAAGAAATGAAAAAATATGAATAATAAAAAACAAAAGAATTAAATTTAAGAGAATGAGAGTAATTATTATTGAAGACGAGAAACCATCTGCACGTCGTTTAGAGCGAATGCTTCAAAAATTAGATATCCAAGCAGAAGTATTACTACATTCTGTTGAAGAATCTATTAAATGGTTTCAAAATAATTTACATCCAAATCTTATTTTTTTAGATATCCAATTAAGCGATGGACTGTCATTCGAAATTTTTGAAACTATTAATGTTAAATCAGCTATTATCTTTACCACAGCGTATGATGAATATGCTTTACAAGCTTTTAAATTAAATAGTATTGATTATTTATTAAAACCTATAGATGAAGACGATTTAGTTAAAGCTGTTTCAAAATATAAAGATAGAGCACCAAAGCAGCAATCTGTAACCTTAGATTTTAATGATATTAAAAAAATGTTAGTAAACCCAATAGAACGTGAGTATAAAAAACGATTCTCGGTTAAAATAGGGCAGCATTTAAAACTTATTAATATAGATGAGATTGAGTGTTTTTATAGTGAAAATAAAGGCACTTATTTATATACATCTGAAGGACGAAACTATTTACTAGATACAACTTTAGAGCATTTAGAAGATGAATTAGAACCTGACACTTTTTTTCGAGTAAATCGAAAGTTTTATGTAAATATTAATGCTATAAAAGATATGATAAGTTATACTAATTCGAGATTACAGATAAAATTAAACACTTATAGTGAAGGTGAGGTTATTGTCGCAAGAGAGCGAGTAAAAGCTTTTAAAAATTGGCTAGAATAAATCAAAAACATCACCTAAAACATCTCCCACACCATCAAAAAGACCATCCAATAAATCTAAATCTGCACCCATAAAAAGATCGAGTAATAATAAATCTTCGAGTGTAGATGATTTACATTTTTTAGATTTTGTTTTGGCTTCTTCTTGCCACTCTTGATACTCTTGTTTAATCTTTGGTTCTATAACTATTAGTTCACGATTAGATGAATCACTGAGCATTTTATCGTAAACTTTACGTTTTTTATTATTAGATAAGATATCAAACCCTTCAATTAGATCTTCAAATATTTTGCTAGCCTCAGGAGATGTATTCTTATCAGGATGATATATAGCAATCTGTGTTCTAAATGCTTTTTTTATAGTTTCTAAATCACATTTAGGATCTATAGCTAAAACATCGTAATAGTTTTTGATAATGCCCATAAATTATAGTTTATAACTGTTAGTAAACTATTCTACGAATATGTTACAATCATGACCAGTCATTATTAAAGCTGCGTTATAGTAACATTTCTAAAGCGTATTTCACCATGTTCAAAGGCTTGAAGTGCTATAGTACCTTCAATGAGTTGATCATCTTCAAGTGTTGCGGTTAATATATCGTTAACCCAAATGTTTAAAACATTGCCTTCACAAATAATTTTATAAGTATTCCATTTATTTAATGTCTCTACCTTTTTTAAAGGTTTAACTCTAGTAACTATAGCACCGGTACGATTATCTTGATTTGGATGAAGATCCCAAATATTAATTTCATAACAGTTAGTAGCAGAAATATCGTCAGTGTTACAACGTACAAAAACTCCAGAATTAATTGTGTTGTCAGGTTTAAATTCAAGATTGAGTTCGAAATTTTTATAATTTGCTTTTGTCACTACAAAACCACGAGTACTATCAGCAACAGCAACAAGTTCGTTATCTTGAAACGACCAAGATGATGTTCCTTTAATTTCCCAATTATTATCTCCTTCGTTAAAAAGTATTTCAACAGTATTGGATTTAGCGCAAGAAACTATGCTTATAATTAATACAACTATAACAAGTATTTGATTTTTCATTTTTAAATGAATTAATTATTTGAGTTTTTTTGTGGTTTCTTTTCAGGCATTGGGCCTCTTAAGTGGATAATCAACCCATCTAAAAAGTTTCTTAAAATTTGATCACCACATTCCATATATTTTGGATGATTTTCATTTCTAAAAAAAGCGCCAAGCTCACTTTTACTAATTCTAAAATCTTTTAAAGCACAGATTTTAATGATATCGTCATCTCTAAGTTTGTGAGCAACGCGTAATTTTTTAAAAATGTCATTATTGTTTAATCCCATTTGGTAAAGGTATGTGTTTTTATAATAAGATGAATTACTCTTCAATTCGATTATCGTCAAAAGCTGAAGGTAAAAGTTTAGGTATAAATTTTATAAAAATAGGAAGTAATAAAGCACCTCCTGGAAGTAAAAAAATAGCAAGACTTGGTATACTTTTAAAAATATCTAATAATTGTTCTTGCACTTTTTTTTGCTCTTCTTTGGTAAGATCACGAACGGTAGATTTAGATAAAAGAATCATTAACTCTTTACTATCAATAAGCTCATTATATAATCGTTTCCTGTTTCTAGATATTAAAACACGAACCATTTTATTAGAATTATCATAAAAACTCTTTATAATATTTTTAGAACTTAAAAGCGCAATATTGTCCTTATAAACAGTATAAAAATGATTTACCATTTGTATAGAACGTTTTTGTGTAGTTTTGTCTAATTTTAAATCACTACTTAATTTTTGTAAAAAATGTTGTTCGTTAATTTCTATTGTTTTATCACTCCAAGTTGCCATACAGGCAATATCTAAAACATATTGCTTTTCTTGATTTGTTTTTAAATACTGTATTGCTTCATTATAAGTAATATCAAAATTATCCTGATAACGTAAAGAAGCTTCAAATAATTTAATTAAACTCTCATCGTATTTTGTTCGATTTGTTTTTGAACTTAAAACGTTTAAAACTATAGTTTCTATAGTAGCTTCTAAGTTTTTAATATAAGTTTTAGAAATCTGTTTTTTATATAAATACTCTTGATAAGCAAGAATATCTACAAAAAGCAATGCATTAATAACAAAATAGTTGAAGTTTTTTGTGAGAAAATTATCGTCTATCTGTACACGTTTATGTATAATTTTTTCTAACTGCCTACTTGATTTCTTTTCATTTAAAATTTCTTGAAAAAACGACTTTTTAGTAGCATTAATTTCAGTATAAAAATCAATGATACTATTAATAAAATCGATATTAGGGGTTATACTTTTATGAGTATAGTAAAGTGCTATAAATAAGTTAGTTTTACTTTTTTCTTCATCAGTAAAATCATTTTTTTCTATTAAAGCATGTACAATTTTAATATTATTTCCATAAATAAATCCACAAGACTTTAAAGCATTATAAAACTCAGTTTCGGATAATTTTGATGTAATATCATCTAAAATAATAGATTTTAACAGCTTTTTTATCCAGCCACTACTCGATGGGTTCATATAAATATTTATTGACCATGTAAAGGTAATAGATATAGTTTAAACAATTGCGTTTTTTAATATTAACAAAATTTTAATAAAACCTATTTATTCTTTTTTCCGTAGGTAAGGCGAGAACTAATTAATTAATATAAAATATCTCATTATGAAAAAGATTAAAGTAGTATTAGGAATCCTAGTTGTAGCAACTGCAGGTTTCTTTTTGGTGGCAGCCGATCACATTGAGGCGCCCGCAGTAAGTGGTGGAGCTAGCGACATCACAGATTTTTATGCATTTCAAGGTGCAAATACAGACAATATTGTTTTTGTAGCAAATGTTCAAGGCTTATTAAGTCCGACAGCAACAGCTTCTGCCAGTTTTGATGAAAACACTCTTATAGAGTTCAACATTGATACTAATAATGATAATGTTGAAGACTTAGTAATTCAAGCTATTCCAAGAGATGGCGAGATGTTTTTCTTTGGCCCTTCTGCTCCTGTACAACCAGGGTTAAATAGTACTATTTTAACAGATAGTAATTTACAAGCGAGTGTTGGAATTACGCCTTATAACGAAGATATAATTGTTGAGAATGTTAATGGTATAAGTTATTTTGCTGGACCCAGAGATGACCCTTTCTTTATGGATTTTTCACAATTTGTAAGTATCGTATCAGGAAATGCAACTGGGTTTAATAATCCAGGAGTAGATACGTTTGCAGGAACAAATGTTCTTTCTGTAGTGGTTGAGGTACCAAAAACTTTAATAGGAGGTACAGGTACAATTAATACTTGGGTAGAATCAAAAGGGATACAATAAACATTTTAAAGAAAAAGAATTATGAAACTTAATAATATAAAATTAATAGCTTTAGCTATAGTAGCGTCTATTTCAATGTATAACTGTAATAATGATGACGATAATGATGCAATAGATTTGCCTACTGGACCAGACTTTTCAGGAATTTTTGTTCAACAAGATCAAGTGGCACGCCCAGCAGTAAACACAGTGTTTATATCTTCAGGAAGTAAAGATGCATTTAATGAAACAATACCATCTTTACAAAGTGGAGTATTCCAAAGTATGATGCAAGCTAATTTAGAAGCATTGAGTCCTGCATATGGAGCAGAAGGAGATGCAAATGCATTAGGATTAGATGCAGCAACATTTACAGGATTATTATCAACAGATGTATTAAATGTATCTCTAGATGGTACTACTACATTTTTTGATGGAACAAATGTCCTTACTGGACGTGCTTTAGCTGATGATGTAATTTCAGTAGAATTACTTCTAATCTTTGGAGGTGAAGATGGCACAGAAAATCCACAGTTATCTAATGATAATGTAGATGCAAATGACAGACCATTTTTAACATCATTTCCATATTTAGCTGCACCGTTTTAATATAATTATTTGCCATAAGAGTATGATTCTTAATACTATGCTTATGCTCTTATGGCTATAAAAAACAAACAAATAAAACATTATGACAACTACAAAACAAATATTAAGTTTATTAGTGACATTGGTATTAATTACTAGTTGTAAAAAAACTGAAAATAATAAGGTTTCAAATACTAATGATTATGAAGTTTATCTAAATGCAGAATACAATGAAGCATTAGTGTCAACAAAAAAAGAAAGACAATTTTGGATAGATAAATTAAATCAAACACCAAACCAATTTCCATATTTATCAAAGATTGCAGCAGCAGAATCTCAGTTATTTCAAATAACAGGAAATATAGATAACCTTATTAGAGCTGAAGAAAATTTAATTAAAGTTAATGAACTTACTAATTATAACAGTGCATCTAATTTAAGAGCATTGTCTAGAAATTATATTTCTCAACATCGTTTTAAAGAAGCTTTAATTTTATTAAAAAAAGCCGAAGCAAATGGAGAAAATTTAGAGGGCACTCAAAAAATGCTTTTTGATGTTTATCTTGAGTTAGGAGATGTAAAACTTGCAAAACAGTATTTAGGGAAGTTTGTTAATCTAAGTGATTTCGATTACTTAATAAGAACATCAAAATGGAATGATCATATAGGCAATTTAGAAGGGGCTATTAAATATATGGAAAAAGCAGTAAAAAAAGTTGAAGCTGCAAATAATGAAATAACTATGCAATGGGCTTATACTAATCTAGCAGATTTTTATGGGCACGCAGGTAAAATTAAGGAATCGTATAATTACTTTTTAAAAGCTTTAGAATTAGATCCAAATGATGCTTATGCAAAAAAAGGAATAGCTTGGATTATATATTCACATGAACGAGATGCAAATGAAGCATTACGAATCCTTAATGCAATTACAGAAGATTATTATGCTCCTGATTATGATTTGCTAAAAGCCGAAGTTTCTGAATTCCTGAATAACCATGACGAAAAAAGTAAATTTATAAAATCTTATAGATCAGCTGTAACTAATATACAATATGGTGATATGTATAATTCTTATAATGTAAAGCTAAATAATGATAAGAAAGAAGATATGGAAGTAGCTTTGGCACTTGCCAATCGAGAGATTAATAACAGACCTACTGCTCAATCATATGACTTACTAGCCTGGACTTATTATAATAAAGGATTATTAAAAGAAGCATTACAAATTGTAGAAACTAACATAAAAGGCAAAACATTTGAACCTGAAGTTGTATATCATATGGCAGAAATTTATAAAGCAAATGGATATGATGATATGGCTAGCGATTTAAAACCAGAACTCCTTGAAAGTGCTTTTGAATTAGGTCCTTTAGCAGAACAAAAAATTAAATTGCTCTAAACATATTTAATTAAATACTATACCATTTTCTGTAAGCTTAGGAATTACTTATAACTTTTAGAAGTTTTAAGAAGTAATTTAAAACTTTAAAAGTGTTGTTTTTATTGATTATTGATTGATATGTTTAAAAACGCTTATTATAAATTAATAAGCGTTTTTTATGCTACAAAGAGACTCTTTAATTTATATTTATTATAATTAAAATTGATTGCTTAAATGCTTTTTAATAAATTTTTTCTTTAACAAAATTTTAATATAACAATTAAAACCCCCCTGTTTGTATTTCCGTAAGTATGTATGAAAAGAAATAATAATTATTTTTTTTCATAAGTACATTGACATATTAGACAGTAAAACATATTATAATTGCTCTTTAATAATATTATTATTTGGGAAAAATAACGCATGAAAAAGAATGTTTACCACAATTATTATTGAGCAAAAATAAAATCGTTTTATAAAATGATAATATTAAAAATGATATAACATTTTTAATATCTGGAATAAAATAAATTAATAGAACTCTTAGCATCCTCTTTTTAATTGGAAAAATTGCTTTAATGAAAAGAAAATCAAATTTGACGCTGTGAGGGGCTTCACTTTTGGCTAAGTCTAAGAGTTCTATATCTTAACATTTTTGTTTTTTGTTAGTTTGTTTGAGGCGCTTGTTTTAATCTTTAAAATAGGCGCCTTTATTTAAAAAATGAAATTGCCTAATTATTTATAAAGAAATAAATTGAGATTATTAAAAGGAAGAGTTAACAAATTTAACACTTTTAAAAAAACCAATTTGTCAGTTTATTCGTAAATATAAGAGAAGATTGATTAAATATAATATAAGAATACTATAACAGTATTTTGAAATATTGAGAATAAGATATAGTTAAATGATTAAGAGGAATATATTATTTGGGAAAAATAACGCATGAAAAAGAAATCTTTTACCATAATTCCATTGAGCATCTTAACAACACTTCATCCTCAAAAAGATTAATAATTAAAATATGAGTTGGACTAGGGGAGTAGTTCATCACTAATATAGAAATCTTGAAACGTTCTTTTAATTATAATAGCAATTAATAGTAGGTTATTAATATAACCTAAGAATTCTATAAAAGTAAATATTTTGTTTATTTAAAGTTGGTTAGTAAAAAACGCCTAGTTTTATTTTTAAAACAGGCGTTTTTTCGTTTTCAATAATATAGTTTTTGTAATGTAAATCTAAGGTGTCGTCGTACTAACAACTCCTAAAGTATAGAGTTGTTCTAAAGTTGGTGATTCACTACCACCTGCAGGTTCCAATGTAATACCAAAAGCTTGAGATTCGTTAGCATTTTCTATAGCGAAAATCTTGTTGCTATCTGTTGCAAAATCATCAATAGTACCTAAATTTGTAGGGGTTAATGGATTTAAAGTTAATGACCAGACTTGATAAACTTTTCCTTCAGGAGGTTCTGGTAAACCTTGAGCATCTAAGTAAATACTATTGTTATCTTTATCCCAGTATACATTTGCGTATGCTTGAGGAGAAGCAGCTTGACCTCCAAGAGGAACAGATATTACATTACGATCTGTTAATACTTTAACTAATTTTTCAGAATCTTCAAGATTAGAATTTGCTATTTCAATTTGTTCTTCTAAGAATGTATTATCAGCTTCGACAACTTTAATTTCGTTTTCAAGCCTTGTATTTTGATTGGATATCCAAAATAGTCCAGCAGCTAATAATATTGAGGCAGCCCAGCCTGTATAAGCGGCCCAATTTGTTTTAGGCTTTACAATATTAATTACTTTAGTGTCATTATCGTCTTCAGTACCTTTTAGCCCTAGTACTTGTTTAATAGCACTAAATAAGTTTTTAGAACTGGTAGGAGATATCGAAGATGTTAATTTTATAATAGCAGATTCAATTTTAATAACCTCTTGTAAAACTTCAGGATACTGTAACATTTTAGAATATACATCTTTATTCTCTTTTTCAGAAAGAGAACCCGCAACATAAAGTTCCAAAATACCAGATTCTATGTACTCTTTTATATCCATTTATTGTACATCAAGCATTGCTCTAAGCTCTTTTATGCAATTCCTATTATTTGTCTTTACAGTTCCAATTGGCATTCCTAAGGTTTCTGATGCTTCTTTTTGTGTATATCCTTTAAGGTATAGAAGATCAATAATCTTTTTACATTTATCAGCCAATTTACTTACAATTTTTCTGATGCCAATGGCATCTGTACTTCGATCTAAATTATCATTACTTTCAATTATATCTACGAAAAAATCGGAGTTTAGGTTTTTATTTGAATCTTTAAATGTTTTAGACCTTATTTTATCTATGGCAGAATTACGAGCAATATTTAAAATCCATGTAAAAAAACGTCCTTTTTCAGGTGAATAACTATCAGAATTATTCCAAGCTTTAATAAAAACATCTTGCATGATTTCTTCAGATATAGCTGTATCTTTCACTATATTAAAAATCACACCAAGCATACTTTCATTATACATTTCATAAAGTGTTTGAAATGCTTTTTGATCTTTTTGCTTAAATTTTTCGACTAATATACTAATATCCATAAAAAGAAGGAAGCTTTTAAAAAAGCTGAGTAAAGAAATAACTATTTTTTTTAAATAGCAATTACTTAAAGATTAAATTTATTTACTTAATATAAGTAAGTGACTGATATCAATTTTTTCTGAGATATGTACTTACTTCTATAGCTACTTCTTCCCAAGTTTTACTAACACCATCTTCACCTTTATGAAGATCAAAGCAAGCTTTATTTAAGGTTTCTAAGGCCTCTAAAGCATCCCATTCTTCAAGATTCATTATTCCTGTTAACTTTACACGTCTTCCTTCTGTAATACTTACCTCTAGTGGTAAGTCACCAGTTACACCATTCATAGTAATAGAAGCTATATATTTTCCATTATTAACTTTTATGCTTCCTTTTAATAGAGAGGTGTTTAACATAGCTCCAAAGAAAAATGACTTTATTTTAGAATCCCTACCCACATCTTTAGTAAATAAGCTACTAACAGGAATAGAAAAACTCAAATTGTTTAATGCTTCTTCTGGCGATGCTCCAGCTTTATTATCAAAATTCAAGGTGTTAAATTCACCACCAACACCAACTTTGGCAGTTGTTTTATATGCAGTCCAAGTTACAGAAGTTGCTTCTGGTTTAACAACAAATTGTTCAATTTCTGTATTTGTAGTTTCGTCATTTTTTGTCTCTTTAGCATTCTTTTTACAAGAAAATGTAATGATGCTTAGTAAGATTAAAAAGGATATTTTTTTCATAATAATTTATTTTCTATGGTTAGAATATTTTGATTGGCAAATTACAATTAATTAATCAATTTAGTAATAACTTGTGTTTCGTTATGTAATGTTTTATGGACAGGACATTTATCTGCAATTTGTAACAAACGTTGTACTTGTTTATCATCTAAATCTCCTTCAAATTTAATTTCTCTATTAAAAGTATCTATTTTAGAAGAACTTTCGTCACAAGCTTCGCAATCTAGAGCGTGTGTTTTACCATAACTAGTATGTACTTGTACATTTTTCACATTCCATCCTTTACGTTTCGCATACATTTGTATGGTCATAGCTGTACAAGCAGAAAGTCCAGCGGAAACAAATTCATAAGGAGAGGGGCCAAAATCGTTACCTCCAAAACTAATAGGTTCATCGGCAATGATATAATGACTACCTACTTTCATTTGTGTGGTAAACCCATCATCTGCATTTAAACTCGCAACAACTTGATGTTTAGATTTTAAAATTTCTTGCTCTGGAATATCTATATAACGTTTTGCCCATCCAGAAATTACATCTCCAACATAAGCAGAATCTTTTTTATTAGTTAATAAATGATCAGCACCATCCAGAGAAACAAAACTTTTTGGATGATGAGCAGAAACATATATTTCTTCAGCATTATTAACGCCTACTGTAGTATCTTGAGGTGAGTGCATTACCAGTAAGGCTTTCTTTAAATTTTTTGCAACTTCAGGAAGAGATTTAGTTTCTAAATCATCTACAAATTGCTTTTTTATAGTAAAATCACGACCACTCAAGTTTACAACGGCTAATCCGTTAGATTTTATTTCGTCTAAACTACTACTTAATAAATGTTGAACATGTTTAGGGTTTGAAGGCGCACCTACTGTAGCTACTGCTTTGATCGAATCTAATTGTGAAGCTGCGAAAATGGAAGCAGCGCCACCTAAGGAGTGACCAATAATAAGCGTTGGAGCTAGATAGTTCTCTTCTAGATATTTTGAAGCACTAATTAAATCTTCAACATTTCCTGAGAAATTAGTATCGGCAAAATCACCATCACTTTCTCCTAAACCAGTAAAATCAAATCGTAACACTCCAAAACCATTGCTTGTTAAAGCACGACTTATATTTTTTACAGCAGATAAATTTTTATTACATGTAAAACAATGTGCAAATATTACAAAGTTATGCGCTTGCTGTTCGGCAGGAAGTTCTAAGCGACCAGATAGTTGTTGTCCTTCACGATTTAAAAATGATACTTTTTTTAAACTCATAAGTTTTGGATTTTTGTTTAAGTCGAAAATAACCAATATTACTTTCTAATTAATAAACGATATAATGATATTTTTAGAGAGATAAATGTGATAGTATTTTATTTATCTACAGCATAATCATCACCATAATATTTGCTTGTAATTCCTGTATGAAATTTTATTGCAGATATAGGCTTATATTTTACGGGAGTCAAACCTGGTAATACTTCTAATATCTCATCTTCCCAAAGATAAATCGCCATAGGAATAGTGATTCTAGATTTGTTTAATAAATTAGCTTCTTTTGGTTTGCTTACTCTATGTGTAGTAGAGGGTAAACGATCATTTGTAATACGTTGCATATAATCTCCAGTATTAAGAATGATAGTTCCTGGGTCTGGATTTAATCGTATCCATTTACCATTTGCACGATTATATACTTGTAAACCATCGACACTTTGAGCTGGCAGAATGGTAAATAAATCAATATCTTCATGACCTAGCATTCTTCCAGCTCCAGAAGCATCATCTTCTTTGCTTACAGCTGGATAATAATTAAGTCTGAATCCAAAATTTGTTGCAGATAATTTTTCGTCATATAAATGAGTATAACAACCTAAATAGCTTAAAATACTCTGCATAATAGGTAAAATTAATTTTTCATGAGACTGCACTACTTGTCGAAATACAGGTTCAAAATTGGGTTTAGGCCAATAATCGGATTCGTTATAATTTGAATTGTCAGGTAAATCAAAAGCACGCCTGCAAAATACCCAGCCTTCTACTAAATCTGGATGAATTTTTGTGGTTTCTTTTATAGGAAAATAACCTTGATTAACAGATCCATGACGTTGAGCTTCGTAAGCCATACGTTCTTTAAGAGATACGGTTTTAAATAACTCTTCAACTTTGCTTTCTGCTAAGTTATATAACTCGGTTTCTACCCCGTGCCCTGATAAAACAGCAAAACCTATTTCTTCAAGAGCGCTCCCAAGTTTTTTTGCAAATGCTTTTTTCCCTTCTTCACCACCTTCAAAAAACTCACGCATATCACAAGTCTGAATTACAAAATCCTCGTCAAATTGATCTACAGTTTCATTTTCTACTAAACCATATTCATGATCTTTATTAACACCTTCATATTTGTTAAACTCTTGATTAATAGCATGAATTCCATCTTCTTTATTTTTAGCCATTGTATTCTATATTTTATGCTTAAAAATACGCAGAAAAATTAAAAAATATTATATACTATTATAAATATACCCTATAAGAACAGTGAGTAATGTTACTGGTACAACCCACCGTAACCAGAACGTAAAGAAAAAAGCACGCTTACTATTAGGGTTGTTAAATAATTTTTTGATATAAATACTACGTTTAGTTCCCCACCATATCCCTATAATTGCTAGCATGCTACCAAATACCTGCATCCCAGATCCAAAAACAAGATCTAAAACTCCTATAATGTTTGGATATAAAGCACTTGGAAAAGCTAATATAAGTTGTAAAATACCAAAGCTTATTATCAATTTCTTTTTTGAAATTTTAAGCTCCGAAAGACTACTTATTGGAACTTGAAAAGATGCCACTAAAGATAAAAATGCGACAAGGCTTAGTGATACTAAAAATAAAGAGCCTACCCATCTTCCTCCTGGTAAATTGGTAAACAATTCTGGGAAAGTATTAAAAATAAGAGAAGGACCAGCATCCATTTTCATTCCTAATACAAGGATACTAGGAACTAAAAATAAGCTTACCAAAAGCGAAGATCCTAAATCTCCTAAACAAGTAAGTATTGCAATTTTTGGAATTTCTTTAGTTTTAGAAATATAAGATGCATAAACTACAACAAAAGTCCCTCCTAATCCTATTGAGAAAAATGCTTGCCCTAATGCTGCAAAAATTTCAGTAGAACCAATTGCTGTAAAATCTGGAGATAAGAACTGCTTAACACGATCTAGAGCTCCAGGCATTAGCCATGCATGAATTATCATATATAAAATAGATAATAAGAAGAAAGGCATAATAATTTTCGAAATTTTTTCAATTCCATTTTTTAATCCTTTATAGGATGTAAATAGTGCTGCTATAATGAGTAAAATAGTGAGTCCATATTGAATTACCCCATTACTTAACAATTGTTGAAAATATGGATTAGCTTCATTAGAAAACCCTTTGATGACTGAAAAACCAGCACTAAAAAACACGTTTGCAACCACCACGGCATAATAAGATCCAGCTATAGTTACAACAGTTATTAATAAATAACCTAATATAACTCCAAGGCGTCCTTTAAAAAGAGATTTGTATGCATTTAGTGTTCCTGTACCAATATGTTTTCCTAAAGACATTTCGGTAAGTAGGGCAGGGAACGCTAATAATATAGTAAAAATTAAATAAATAAGAAGAAAAGCACTGCCGCCATAGGCTCCCATCATATATGGAAATCGCCAGATATTACCTAAACCCACAGCAACACCAATCATGGTTAGTATTGCTCCTAAATTAGAAGAATACTGGTTTTTATTATTTGTCATATATGGTGAGTAGTTTTAAATGTTCCAGGTAATGACACTTCTAATAATTCTAAATCTTTTGAATAATTGGTCATTTGATATTTCATATTTGGCGGAATCACAAAAGCATCTCCTTTTTGAAGTTTTTGTTCTTGGCGATTTTCGGCAAGCAAATTTAAATTACCTTTCATAACAAAGGTAAAAAGAATATCAGCATCATGGCTTATAACTTGCTTTGTTGGATTTGTAGTTAGTGCTCTTGCAATATGAACTGAAGCAACATTATTTGTAGCAGAATTAATCTCTGTTTCCCTATATTCAAAACCATCGATTCTCCATTTGTTCCACTCAGATTCTTCAAGCTGATGACGACAAAACGTTTGACCCTGAAATTTTCTTTCTGGCCTGAATTCTTTAGTAGGTAGCCTCATATCATGATCAATAGTAGTCATATGCTCTGCAGGAACACCAATTTCAATAACTTCTAAATTGTCAGAGGATTCTAGAACACGATGCCTTATTTCAGGAGGTTGTGTAACACAATCTCCAGCTTTTAAAATAAATGGAGGTCCTTGATCTTCATAAACTAATTTCACCCAACCTTTATAACAAAATATGAGTTGAAATCCTATGGTATGATAGTGTACAACATCTGGTACTGGACCACCATTTGGAATATTAATATGAGATGCAATAATACTTCCTCCTAAGCGATCAGGAATAAGGTCTCGATAAAGCATACCTGCCCTTCCAACGACCCATGGATCGTTATTTGTTAATTTACGTACTTCAAATTTGTGCTGTGTTTGTGGTGTATGTAGCTGATACGTTTTAGGTAAAAGTTTAATAATTGTACCGTTAGGTGCAATTAAATCAGTGTTAGAAAATTTCTCAGGTGTATCTGTTAATAAATGTAACGTTGGTGGATTACAATTAGCATTTTTATCTATATAAATTTGTTGCCCAAAACCTGACATAATTGCAACTGCTGGATCATCTGATGGAAATATTTGATTTAGCTGAAAACCTAAATTTGTAAAATATACTATATCCTTTGTAAGATCTTGACTAGGTAATACAAGTTGAGTTTGGGTATAGTTTTGCTTACTCACGTTTTATTTTAAATCGAAGATACAAAAAAAGGGATTAGATTATCTATATCTAAATATGTTTGTATCTGGTTTGCTGAGCGGAGTTTAATTTTGTGTAAACTTATTAAATTCGTTAATACTGTACGCTTTCATGAAATCTTCCTCATCTATTGTATTCCTTTCATTAGAATTATAATCCATTAATATTTTCCACTTATTGTTTTCCTTTATGAAAAGCACATGAAACCTCGAATAGTAGTAATTATATTTTTACTAAAATAGCAAAAAGGAAAGAATTAATTTATTGTTTGGCCCTAAGGAATTTAGAGCAGGGGCTTAAAAGTAATAGACTAATAATATGTAGAACTAATTTATTAAATATCATGTCTAATGAAAAACGCTCTGAATATTTCAGAGCGTTTTTCATTAGTTGCTTAAATTTTACATTTAATCAATCTTAAAAGATTCAACTTCTTTAAAAGGGGATAAGTTTAATTGCTCCATTTCATTTTGATATCCTTTCCATTCATCATTAAAGAAACTGTTAGTTTTATCTAAAGCATCTTTTAAAGCATCTTTTGCATGTTGCATTAAAGTATTTTCTGTTGAAGTTAGTCCATTCTTTCTTGTAGCTATATATCTAGCAGCCCCTCCAATACGTTGCATTACTGTTACTTCTGGGTTTCGAGTAATCCCTTGGCGACGATCTACTTTCCCTAGATAAATTGCCACTACAGAATCAATTTTCTTAACAATATCCTTTGAAGCTTTGATCTGATTTTTATATTTCTTTTTATCAAGCTTAGCTAATGTTGAACTATACTGGGTAGCTATATTTTTACTTTCTACCAATTGCTTTACAGCATCAGCAGCAGTTTGTGTAAGTTCCTGTATATTTTTGGAAGCTGTATATACTTCATTAATAGAGCTTATAGATACGTTTAAACGTGGATCACTTTTTACAGAAATTGTTTGTTCTGAAGTTTGATCTCCATAAGTCATTACTAATTTATAATTACCTGGCTTAACCTGAACTCCTCTCGGTTCATTTCTTCTAGGTCTGATAGTACGAGAAGGCCTATCTCCTCCTTTTTCGTCCATAAACCAAGTTAACTTATGTATCCCTGTTTCTTTTGGAGTTTTACGTTTTAAGGTTCGGATTAAACGATCTCCATCATATACTTTTAAAGATAGAGAATCCCATTTAATTACATTCTTGTTTTCTTCTTCAGAAGCATTATCTTCATCCTCTTTTTTCTCATCTTTAGTTTTAGCATCTTTTTTCTTCTTATCTACTTTCACATAATAAGAAATGATAGCTCCACTGCCTCTATTTTTACCATTATAAAGTGCATCTGCTCCAAAACGACTTCCAGTTGGTTGTTGATAAGCTGCCTGATATGCGGTTGGAGGTGAAAATAAGTTTAATTTATTTTTAGTAATACTACTGTTTTTAGCAATAGCTCTTAAAGGTCTAATGTCATCTAATATCCATGCAGCACGACCAAAAGTTCCTATTACTAAATCGTGTTCACGTGGATGAATCACTAGATCTTTTACAGAAACAGTTGGAAACCCTTCTGTCCATTTTGTCCATTTTTTACCAGCATTTATAGATATATACAAACCATCGTCAGTTCCTAAAAACATTAAATTTGGCTCTTCTATATCTTCTACAATAGCTAAAGCATAACTTTCTGCATCCGTTGCGTCAACAATTCGCTCCCATGTTTTGCCATAGTTTTTTGTTCTAAAGGCATAAGGTGTAAAATTAAATCGTCTGTAATCGTTAGCAACTAATAATGCTTCTCCTTTATTCTTGTTAGAAGCTTTTATTTGAGTGATCCAACTTCCTTTTGGGAGTTCTTTAATGTTTTTTGAAACATCTGTCCAAGTATTACCTCCATTTATGGTATAGTGTACACGCCCGTCATCTGTTGCTGCCCAAAGCATATTTTTTTCTACAACTGACGGTTCAATAACTAAAATTGTAGTATGATTTTCGGCGCCTGTGGCATCTAAAGTAAGGCCTCCGCTTTCGCTTTGCTTTTGTTTTTCTGGATCGTTAGTTGTTAAATCTGGAGAAATTACTTCCCAAGTTAACCCTTTATCTTTTGATTTATGTACAAACTGACTTCCGAAGTAAATTGTACTATTATCAAACGGATCAATGTTTATTGCAGAATTCCAATTAAAGCGTAATACAACATTAGGATCTTTATGAGTTGGTTTTACACCAAAATTATTTCCAGTTTGCCAATCATATCGAGATACATTTCCTTGCTGACTCATTGACCAACCGTAACGAGAATCATCTTTGTCTGGCACCACATCAAACCCATCTCCAAAAGAGATTTCTTGCCAATATGAATTTCTTATTCCCTGAGCTTTCCATACATAAGCTGGACCTCTCCAAGAACCATTATCTTGCATCCCGCCATATACATTATAAGGATATTCATTATCTACATTTATATGATAAAACTGAGCAACAGGAATATTACCTACAAAACGCCAGGTTTTTCCACCATCTTTTGTAATATTCACACCTCCATCGTTTCCGTCTATCATGAATTGACCATTGTCTGGATGAATCCACCAAGCATGGTGATCTGGATGCACACCATTATCTGCATTATAAGCAGGCATTAGTTGAGAGAAGTTTTTCCCACCATCTTCACTTACATTAACATAAGTAAATACAGAGAATACACGGTTTTCGTTTTGAGGGTCTACATGGATATCTGAATAATAAAAAGGCCTGTTGCCAATATCGTTCTTATCGTTTACCTTACGCCATTTAAAACCACCATCTTCACTTTTATAAAGGGCATTTTTTTTAGATTCTACTAAAGCATATATAATGTTGGGTTTATTTGGAGCGATAGCGATACCTATTCTACCAAGGTTTCCTTTAGGAAATCCATCTTTTTCGTTTATTCTTTTCCATGTCTTACCACCATCGTGAGTAATATGTAAACCAGAACCTTTTCCTCCAGAATTAAAAAACCAAGGATCTCGTTTATGCTCCCACATTGCTGCTATTATTTTATTTGGATTTTTAGGATCCATAACCATATCTGCAGCACCAGTTTTATTATTTATATAAAGAATTTTATTCCAAGTTTTTCCACCATCTTCAGTTTTAAATACGCCTCTTTCTGGATGTTCACCCCATGGAGATCCGATTGCTGCTACATAAACAACATCAGGATTTGTAGGATCGATAATAACGCGATGAATATTTCGAGTTTTCTCTAGTCCCATTGCAGTCCAGCTTTTACCACCATCTAAAGATTTATAAATACCATAACCGCCATTTAAACTGTTTCTAGGGTTTCCTTCTCCAGTACCAACCCAAATCACACTAGGGTTTGATTGTTGTATAGCAACTGCACCGATAGAAGCCGTTACTTCTTTTTCAAAAATCGGATCCCATTTTATACCTCCAGAAGTAGATTTCCATAAGCCTCCAGAAGCTGTACCTACATACATTACATCAGGATTGCTATTTACAACATCAATAGAAGTAACACGTCCAGACATTCCTCCAGGACCAATACTTCGAGGCTTCATATCCTTTACTAAATCCATTGAAAACTCTTGTGCAGAAAGCAATGTAATGCTGAATAGCATCACAAGAAAAGTAACTTTTTTTATCATCATTTTTTTAGTTAGTATTAAAGAAGCGTTAAAGTTAATGAAAACTTAATATACAATTCTTAAAGCTGTGTTAATCCAATTATTTTAATATCTAAAAATATAGTATTTTTATGCGTCTATGAAAAATTCACCTTCACGCAAAGGTTTTGTATTTAAAACTTACAAAGCACCTAGCCAATCTCCATTTGAAAAACTCTTCGATATTTTTAAAGAGCTTATAACTCATACTTCTGGTGATTTTGATGAGGCTATTGATTGGTTAAAAGAATTAGATAAGGAATATAAACTTACGGATGAGAATTATACCATTGATGATTTTATTGAAGACCTTAAAAAGAAAGGATATATAAAAGAAGAAATTGATGCAGATGGTAATGGTGGCGGAATGACTATTACTGCTAAAACTGAACGTGCAATTCGTCAACAGGCATTAGATCAAATATTTGGTAAGATAAAACGAAGCGGATCTGGAAATCATAAAAGTAAAAGCCCAGGAATAGGAGATGAACATACAGGAGATTTTAGAAATTATCAGTTTGGAGATGCTTTAGACAAAGTATCAATGACAGAGAGTTTGAAAAATGCACAAATTAATCATGGTATTTCAAATTTCATACTTTCAGAAGATGATTTGGTCGTTGAAGAAACAATGCATAAATCGCAAATGAGCACGGTGTTGATGATTGATATTAGTCATAGTATGATATTGTATGGAGAAGATCGTATAACGCCAGCTAAAAAAGTTGCAATGGCATTAGCTGAGTTAATTACAACACGCTATCCAAAAGATACATTAGATATTTTGGTGTTTGGAAATGATGCATGGTCAATTCAAATTAAAGATTTACCTTATTTAAAAGTAGGCCCTTATCATACAAATACAGTAGCGGGATTACAACTGGCTATGGATTTATTACGTCGTAAACGAAATACAAATAAACAAATTTTTATGATTACTGATGGTAAACCTAGTTGTTTGCGATTATCAACGGGGGAATATTATAAAAACAGTGCTGGTTTAGATAAACATATTGTTAATAAATGTTATGCAATGGCACAACAAGCTCGAAAATTACATATTCCTATTACGACGTTTATGATCGCACAAGATTCGTATTTAATGCAATTTGTTAGAGAATTTACTTATGCTAATCAAGGAAAAGCATTTTATACTGGATTAAAAGGGCTTGGAGAAATGATTTTTGAAGATTACGAAACAAACAGAAAGAAAAGAATTAAAGGCTAGTATGAATATAGAAACTATTACAACTTTAGGAGCTTTAAAAAAAGCTGATTATAAAAGCAAATCTATAAAAGATGAATTAAGAGATAATCTAATTCAGAAAATAAAAAATAAAGAAGTAAGATTTAAAGGGGTTCATGGGTATGAAAACACAGTAATTCCAGAATTAGAGCGCGCCATTTTATCACGTCATAATATTAACTTACTAGGATTACGTGGTCAGGCAAAAACACGTTTAGCAAGGTTGATGTTAAATTTGTTAGACGAATATATACCGGTAGTAGAAGGTTCAGAAATAAATGATGATCCATTTCAACCAATTTCGAGATATGCAGTGGAGTTAATTAAAGATAAAGGCGATGAAACTCCTATTTATTGGATGCATAGGAGCGAGCGTTTTGCCGAAAAATTAGCTACACCAGATGTAACAGTAGCAGATATAATTGGTGATGTAGATCCTATTAAAGCTGCAAATTTAAAACTGAGTTATGCAGACGATCGCGTTATTCATTATGGGATGATCCCTCGTGCTAATCGTTGTATTTTTGTAATTAATGAACTTCCAGATTTACAAGCGCGAATTCAAGTAGCGTTATTTAATATTTTGCAAGAAGGAGATATTCAGATTAGAGGATTTAAATTACGATTACCTTTAGATATGCAATTTGTATTTACTGCCAATCCAGAAGATTATACTAATAGGGGTAGTATAGTTACGCCGTTAAAGGATAGAATTGGATCTCAAATACTAACTCATTATCCTGAAGACATAGAAACAGCAAAGATTATTACGCAGCAAGAAGCTAATATAAATGTCACTCAAGCAGATTTAGTCACTGTTCCAGAGCTAGCAAAAGATTTGTTAGAACAAATTGTTTTTGAAGCAAGGGATAGTGAGTATGTAGATTCTAAAAGTGGAGTATCTGCTCGTTTAAGTATTACAGCATATCAAAATTTACTAAGTGGTGCAGAACGACGTGCGTTAATGTGTGGTGATAAAACAACAACACTCCGTATGAGTGATTTTGTTGGAATCATTCCAGCAATTACAGGAAAAGTAGAATTAGTTTATGAAGGTGAGCAAGAAGGAGCAAATGTTGTAGCTTTTAATTTAATTGGAGAAGCAGTTAAAAGCTTATATCCTGAATTTTTTCCAAAAATAGAAAAATTAGAACGCCAAGGAGAAGAAACACCTTATGATAATATAATATCTTGGTTTTTTAATAATAATGATGGATTTGAATTGTTAGATGATTTAAATGATGAAATATATCAAACAGTATTAGATAAAATAACACCTTTAGAAGAACTGTTACAAGAATATCAACCTAAAGTTTCTAAAGAAGAAAGTTATTTTGTGAAAGAGTTTGTACTTTGGGGGTTAACCGAATTTAAAAAATTAAGTAAATACAGATATTCAGAAGGTATTCAGTTTAAAGATCCTTATGGAAGTTTTATTAATGGATTGTAGAATTAGTTTATAAGTCTTTTTTTTGTTTTATAGTTTTATATGCTCTTATTTGTCTTGGTTTTAGCCATAACCAAAAGCCACTAAACGCTAATAAGATAAGAACTAACGAGGTTATAGTGGAATAAGCTAATTTTATATTATCTGATTTGTTTTTGAATAGATAATCTAAAATAGAACCATCATGTATCATCTCTATTATATCTGCTGTACGTTGCTTATTAGATAATAATTCCCCTGTATAACAATTAATCTGTAATTCTGTAAAATGATGCTCAAAACGTACTTTAGCAATACCTTTTGAAGGACGATAATCTATTCGGTTGATAGTGGTATCTAAATTTAAGTTTTTTACAAATCGAATTGCATTTTCTTGAATTTTACTTAATGATATAGTAGGTTGATTAACTTGAGTTATTTTTTGAGAAGGAGGAGATAGTTTTAATTCACTTTTCCAAGCTAATAATAATCCAGTAACACCAAGTAAAAACATAAAAACTATCATAGGTACGGCTATGTATTTGTGAAATTTCCTGTAGAAACGTGTACGTTTAGCGAGATGTCTTACTTTATTATCCAATTGGGGTTAAATTATAAGGCTCGAAAGTATAAAAATTTATTGATGAAGTCATAAACGATTAATTAATTATTTAATATCAGGGATATTAATAGAAATAACTTCGGAAATTAGATCACCAGTATCACTCATCCCTTCGATATAAAAACGAATGGTTTCTTGTTCATGATCAGGAATTATTATAGTTTGCGTTTCATGTTCTAAAGTAATATCAGGAATCCAATGTATAGTTCCATATTTTTTATAGACTGGAGAATTAAAAGAGTTATATTTAGGAGTATAAAATTCTTTATAGGGTTTAAATCCTTTTTTTACTTTTTTTAAAGATACTGTTGTAGATATATTCTTTCCTGGTATTATTTTTTTTGTAAAAATTTCTATTACCCCGTTTTGACCATTTCTTCCAAACTTAATATTATTGATTCTATTTTTATTTAAATAAAGCTTTTCAATTTCTTTCATAGATAATGAATTTACAATACCACCATCTGGAAATACTGCACCATTTAAAACTAACAATTGAGGTCTTTGACTTCCTCTTATAAAACGTGTTACGCTAGTTATACCCCTATTATTTGTTCTAATATTATAACCATTTTGTCTAAGAAAATTTACAAGAGTAAATTTAGTGTCATCTTCTTGAATATATACTACATCATTGAATGCTCTTTCTATTCTTTTTTGTTTTTCTGCTTTAGAGAGAATAAGTATTTCATCAAGTGTAATAGTTTTATCAGTTATTAAACCCTTAAGGTTGATACTGTTTAAAGGTGTTTTGGATAATTTTATTTTATTTTTTATTTTTTCTAAATTTATTTTATCAGATGAACTATTAATAATTAACTGTGTGTTTAATTCAGGTTTTTCTTTAATTTTTCTCTCTGAAGCAAAAGTAAATTTAATGATTTCATTTGTTTCAGGATACAAGTTTGGTATTGAAAATGTGAATGTAGAATCAACTTCTATAAATTGAGAAGTACTATTTTTAAAAGGGAAAAGATATAATGTTTTTAGAGTATCATATTTACGATGAGGCTTTAGATTTCCTTTTAAAGTTAATCCATTTTCAAATTTAAAAATTGCTTTCGGTTTTTGATTAAAGATATTAAACCATCTATACCTGCTCCACCCTTGAGTTAATAATAACAAATCCAAATCATGTTTTTTTCGTCTATTAATATTTGTAAAGTAATACCTAGAATTCTCCACATTCCCTTTTAAATAAGGAAGGAGTTTAAAATTAGAAATAATATTATCTGAATGATTATAAGCTTTAGTATCATAAGGTAAAACAGAAATACTTAAATTATAATATATTGATTCATTTTGAGGTAATGATAAGTTTAATTGAATAGAATCATTAACCTTTTGTTCATAAACTAATCTTATTTTTTTATTTTTTTGCCTATGATTGTAAATTAACCGTTCAGCAATAGGTTGTTGTTTATCATTAATAAGTGTAAGGATATTGATACCTTCAAACAATTCTGTTCTTGGGATTGATATATTACTACTTGTATTATTATTTAAATTAACATTAAAACTTTTAGATATACCATTTTTGTGAATCAAAACTTTAAAAATAGAATCTATGGTTTTAATAGTTTTATTTACACTAATAATGATTTTATCACCATGGGCATTTATAACATTAATATTTGCGCCAATGTTTTGCGGTACTGATAATAATTTATTTATAGTTTGTCCATTACCTAATTTTGCAATTACCTGATATGATTTTCCAATTTTAT